>NZ_JAALDU010000417.1 GCF_014145015.1 Dietzia sp. E1
GGGCCGTCGGCACCCGAGGCCGACGGGGCCGAGAGGGTCGGCGGGTCGACGGCGGACGACGCCGACGGGACCGGGGACCCGGCGGAGGAGGCCGCGATCGCGGAACAGGTGCTGGCACGATGCCGGGCCGACGACCGCGCCGCGGATGTGGAGGCCGCGACGCTCAGGACGGAGCACGCGACCAAGGCGGCGTTGGCCGCGGAGGCGGCCGGACGGCTGGGCGAGTGCAGAACAGCGCTCAGCGCCGCGAGGGAGGAGGTCTCCGACCGGGACCTGGAGGAGGCCGAGGCGGAGACGCGCGAGCACGCACGGTCGGCGCGGGAGAAGGCGCAGCAGGCCAGGTTCGCCCTCGAGGACGCGCTCGCCGATGCACCGCCGGATCTGCTCGACAACGCGCGGGCCTCACTCGCCACACTCGTGGCGGAGGAACGCGACTCCGCCGCGGCGGTGGCGACGGCGCTCGGTCGGGTCAACGCGATCGGTGACCAGGGTCGGCTCGAGGCGGTCGCGACCGCGGAGCGCGAGCTGAACGCGGCGGAGCGAGAGAACGCCGCTCTCTGGCGTCGGGCCCGCGCGGCGGACCTCCTCCACCGCACGCTCGTCGCCCGGCGCTCCGAGGCGTTGCTCGCCTACCAGGAGCCGTTCCACCGCGCGGTCGTCGAACTCGGGTCGCTCGTCTACGGGCGGGACTTCGACGTCAGGCTCGGCGAGGACCTGACGATCCGGTCCCGGCGGATCGGTGACGTCACGGTGGACTACGAGTCGCTATCCGGTGGTGCGCGGGAGCAGTTGGCGGTCATCGTCCGGATCGCGTGTGCGCGTCTCGTCGGAGACGACGGCGTCCCTGTGTTCCTCGACGACACCATGGGTTACACCGACCCGACGCGCAGGCTCACCATGGGTGCGGTCATCGCCGCGGCCGCGGCGACCTCACAGGTGATAGTGCTCACGTGCGATCGCGCGCGCTTCGCCGGTATCGGGGGAGCCCGCACGCACGTGATGCAGCGAGCGGGCGCGTCCGCCGGGTGAACGCGGACCGAGCAAGTGCGGGTGGTGGGGGAGAGCCTGGACACTCGGCGAAGGAATGTCGTGCTGTAATAGTCACATGAGTCAAACACGCTGGTTGAGCGACGATGAGCAGCGCATGTGGCGGCGGTACCGCGACGTCAATCAAGTGCTCGAGCTCGCGATGGAACGGCAACTCCAGCGTGACGCCTCGATGTCCCAGTCCGATTACTCGGTGCTCGTGAGCCTCAGTGAGGGCAGCGAGCAGGGCCTACGTGCGCGCGAACTGGGCGCGGCGCTGGGCTGGGACCGCAGCCGGGTCTCCCACCAGGTCCGTCGGATGGAGGGGCGCGGCCTGGTCGCCAAGGGCGAGTGCCCCGAGGACGGCCGCGGCACCGTCGTCACCCTGACCGAGGCGGGCGCCCAGGCGATCGCCGCCGTGGCCCCCAAGCACGTGGAGAAGGTCCGCGAGCTGTTCATCGACGAGCTCACGCCCGAGGAGGTCGGAATGCTCACCGACATCTTCGAACGGGTCGTGAACCGCGTCGCGAAGGTGGACGGCATCACCCTGCCGCGGTGACGCGGCGGTGATGCCGCGGTGACGCCGCGCTGACGTCGCGGCGGGGCGCTGATCAGGTGCGCCGCCCACCGCCCCGCCCCGGACACGACAAAGCCCTCTCCCTGCCCTGCGTCTGTGCAGGCGGGAGAGGGCTTTTAGTCGTGCCCCCGAAGGGAATCGAACCCCTGACCTTTGGTACCGGAAACCAACGCTCTATCCCCTGAGCTACGAGGGCGGGATACCGACCCGCGAGGGGCCGGAGGCTGTCCCGTGGACCCGCGTGGCGGATCCGGTCGAACAGCGAGACTGATCGTAGCACCGGGCCCGGGAGGACACCGCATCGGGTGTCCTCCGGCCGGGCGACCGGCGTGCCCACGGGCTCCGATTCCCGGCTCGACGTGCCGACATCTAGGATGGGCAGACGTGACTCCCGCCGACCTCGCCGCCGTCATCCGTGCCGCCCTCATCGCCGTTCTCACCGAGCGCGGCGCCGACACGTCGGTCGTTCCGGAGACGGTGACCGTCGAGCGGCCCCGCAACCCCGAACACGGCGACTATGCGACCAACGTCGCGCTGCAGCTGGCCAAGAAGATCGGGTCCGCGCCGCGTGACCTCGCACAGGCGCTCGCGGACGAGTTGGCGCAGGACCCGGGCATCGCGTCGGCGGAGATCGCCGGTCCCGGCTTCCTCAACATCCGGCTCGACTCCGGTGCCCAGGGCTCGCTCGTCGCCACCGTGCTCGAGAAGGGGGAGCGGTACGGCTCCGGCGACGCGATGGCCGGCCGACGGGTCAATCTCGAGTTCGTCTCCGCGAATCCCACCGGCCCCATCCACCTCGGCGGCACCCGGTGGGCGGCCGTCGGTGACGCGCTCGGCCGCGTCCTGGAGGCCTCCGGCGCCGCGGTCACCCGGGAGTACTACTTCAACGACCACGGTGCCCAGATCGACCGGTTCAGCCGTTCGCTGGCCGCTGCCGCACGGGGCGAGGAGACCCCGGAGGACGGGTACGCCGGGGCCTACATCCAGGACATCGCCGCGCAGGTGATGACCGCGCATCCGGGCGTCCTCGACCTGCCGGAGGACGAGGCGCTGGAGACCTTCCGCGCGGCCGGGGTCGACCTGATGTTCTCGCACATCAAGAACTCGCTCGCCGAGTTCGGCACCGTCTTCGACGTCTACACGCACGAGAACTCCATGTTCACCTCGGGCGCTGTCGACCGGGCGATCGAGACGCTCAAGGGCAACGGCAACCTGTACGAGTCCGAGGGCGCATGGTGGCTGCGTTCCACCGCGTTCGGGGACGACAAGGACCGTGTCGTCCTCAAGTCCGACGGCGCCGCCGCCTACATCGCCGGCGACATCGCCTACTTCCTCGACAAGCGCGAGCGCGGATTCGACCTGTGCATCTACATGCTGGGCGCCGACCATCACGGGTACATCGCGCGACTCAAGGCGGCCGCCGCGGCGCTGGGCGACGATCCGGCGACGATCGAGGTGCTCATCGGCCAGATGGTCAACCTCGTCCGCGACGGCGAGCCGGTGAAGATGAGCAAGCGGGCGGGCACGGTCATCACGCTCGACGACCTCGTGGACGCGATCGGTGTCGACGCCGCGCGCTACGCGCTGATCCGCTCCTCGGTCGACCAGACCATGGACATCGACCTGAAGCTGTGGACGTCGGCGACCAACGACAACCCCGTCTTCTACGTGCAGTACGCGCACGCCCGTCTCTGCTCCCTCGCGCGCAACGCGGCCGACCTCGGTGTCACCACGGAGGGCGCGGACCTGGCACTGCTCGTGGAGGACCGCGAGGGCGCCCTCATCCGCACGATCGGCGAGTTCCCCCGCGTCGTCGCCAGTGCCGCGGACCTGCGCGAACCGCACCGCATCGCGAGGTACCTCGAGGAACTGGCCGGCGCCTACCACCGCTTCTACGACACCTGCCGGGTCCTGCCGATGGGTGACGAGGAGCCCGGGCCCCTGCACGCAGCCCGGCTCGCGCTGAGCTCGGCGACCCGGCAGACGCTGGCCAACGGCCTCCGCCTCATCGGCGTCACCGCCCCGGAGCGGATGTGAGCGCGCATCCCGCGGGCGCCCGGCACGAGGTGCCGCACGCCCCCGGTATCGCCGAGCGTCCCGCCGACGCCGACGACCTCATGGCGCTGGCCCCGTCGGTGTGGCCGCGGGGCGCCCGTCGGCGCGACGACGGCGTCGTCGAGTTCGCCGGCGTGCCGGTGACCGATCTGGCCGCCGAGTTCGGGACGCCGCTGTTCGTGATCGACGAGGACGACTTCCGGTCGCGGTGTCGCGAGATGGCCGACGCGTTCGGGGGAGCGGACCGCGTGCACTACGCGTCCAAGGCGTTCCTCACCACCGAGACGGCCCGCTGGGTCGCCGAGGAGGGACTCAGTCTCGACGTCGCCTCGGGGGGAGAGCTCGCCATCGCCCTGCGGGCGGACTTCCCGCCGGAGCGGATCACCGTGCACGGCAACAACAAGTCGGCCGACGAGCTGCGCTTCGCCGTGCGCAGCGGTGTCGCCCACGTGGTCATCGACGCGATGTCGGAGATCGAGCTGCTGGACCGGATCGCCCGCGAGGAGGGCGTGGTCCAGGACGTGTTCATCCGCGTCACCGTCGGCGTCGAGGCACACACCCACGAGTTCATCGCCACCGCGCACGAGGACCAGAAGTTCGGTTTCTCTCTCGCCGGCGGCGCGGCGATGGAGGCGGTCCGGGCCGTCTTCGCCGCGTCGCACATCCGGCTCACGGGCCTGCACAGCCACATCGGCTCGCAGATCTTCGACATCGACGGCTTCGAGCTCGCCGCCCGCCGGGTCATCGGCCTCCTGCGCGACATCGTCGACGAGTTCGGCACGGAGCGCACCGCTCAGCTGGACCACCTCGACCTCGGCGGAGGGCTGGGGATCAGCTACGTCCCCTCGGACGATCCACCGCCGGTGTCCAGGCTCGCCGCCTCCCTCCGTGAGATCGTCGAGGGCTTCGCGCGTGAGGCGGGGCTGACCCCTCCGACCCTGGTCGTCGAGCCCGGTCGCGCCATCGCCGGGCCCGGGACGGTCACCGTGTACGAGGTCGGTGTGGTCAAGGACGTCGATCTCGCCGGGGGCGAGCAGAGGCGGTACATCAGCGTCGACGGCGGGATGAGCGACAACATCCGCACGGCGCTCTACGACGCCGTCTACGACGCCCGGCTCGTGGGGCGCGCCTCGGGTGCCGACCCGGTCGTGTCCCGGCTCGTCGGCAAACACTGCGAGAGTGGTGACGTGGTGGTCCGCGACCTGTGGATGCCGGAGGACGCCGGCCCCGGCGACCTGGTGGCCGTCGCGGCCACCGGCGCGTACTGCTACTCCATGTCGAGCCGCTACAACCTGATCGGGCGTCCCGCGGTGGTCGTGGTGCGTGACGGGCGGGCACGACTGATGCTGCGCCGTGAGACCCTGGACGATCTGACGAGCCTGGAGGTGGGACAGTGAGCGACGTAACCGCGTCGGGTGTGCGACCCGTGGGAGTGGCGGTGCTCGGGATGGGCACCGTCGGAACCGAGGTCATCCGCTACATGACCGAGAACGCCGAGGCGCTGGCCGCCCGCATCGGGGCACCCCTGGTCCTGCGCGGCGTCGCCGTCCGCGACCTGACCAGGGACCGCGGTGTGGACCCGGATCTGCTCACCGCGGACCCGGCCTCGCTCGTCTCGCGCGAGGACGTCGACATCGTCGTCGAGCTCATGGGCGGCATCGACCTCCCGCGTCCCCTCCTTCTCGAGGCACTGCGTCACGGCAAGGCCGTGGTGACCGCGAACAAGGCGCTGCTCGCGGAGTACACCGACGAGCTGGCCGAGGCAGCGGACTCGACGCACACCGACCTGTACTTCGAGGCGGCCGTCGCCGGCGCGATCCCCGTCATCGGGCCCCTGCGTCGGTCGATGGCCGGCGACCAGGTCGAGCGCGTGGTGGGGATCGTCAACGGCACCACGAACTACATCCTGTCGGAGATGGGCTCGACCGGCGCGGACTACTCGGAGACGCTCGCCGAGGCCTCCCGGCTGGGCTACGCCGAGGCCGACCCGACGGCGGATGTCGAGGGTTACGATGCCGCGGCCAAGGCCGCCATCCTCGCCTCGATCGCCTTCCACAGCCGCGTGACCGCCGGGGACGTCTACCGCGAGGGCATCTCGCGCATCTCGCCCGACGATTTCGAGTCCGCGCGTGACATGGACTGCACCATCAAGTTGCTGGCGATCTGCGAGAAGCTGCGTCAGAGCGACGGTTCGGAGGCGGTCTCGGCGCGCGTGTACCCGGCCCTGCTGCCGAACAGTCACCCGCTGGCGGCGGTCAACGGCGCGTTCAACGCGGTCGTGGTGGAGGCCCAGGCGGCGGGTCGCCTCATGTTCTACGGTCAGGGCGCGGGCGGCGCGCCCACGGCCTCCGCCGTGCTCGGTGACATGGTCGCGGCCGCTCGCAACAAGGCCGGCGCGGGGCGTGCGCCCGGGGAGTCGACGTACGCCGCCCTGCCGGTGGCGAACATGGACGAGATCTCGACCCGGTACCACGTGCGCATGCGGGTCGCGGACAAGCCGGGTGTGCTCGCGCAGGTGGCCACCGAGTTCTCCACGCACGGGGTCTCGATCGCCCAGGTCCGCCAGACCGAGGTCGAGGTGCCCGACGCCGAGACCGAGGACGTCGAGCCGACCGCCGAGATCACCGTCCTGACCCACCTGGCCACCGAGCGCGCTCTGGCGGACACCGTCGCCGCGCTGTCGGACCAGGACACGGTCACCGCCATCACCAGCGTCATCCGTCTCGAGGGAGTGGACACCGAATGAGCAACACCCACCAGCCCGTGCACCGCCGGTGGCCCGGCCTCATCGAGGCCTACCGCGATCGCCTGCCGATCGGGTCCGACTGGGAGCCGGTGACGCTGTACGAGGGTGGCACCCCGCTCATCCACGCCACCCACCTGTCCGCGGTGACCGGGTGCGAGGTGTACCTCAAGGTCGAGGGCCTCAACCCGACCGGTTCGTTCAAGGACCGCGGCATGACCATGGCGGTCACGGACGCGAAGGCACGGGGCCAGAAAGCGGTGCTGTGCGCGTCGACGGGTAACACGTCGGCGTCCGCGGCGGCGTACGCCACCCGGGCCGGCATGGGCTGCGCGGTGCTCATCCCGCAGGGCAAGATCGCCGCCGGCAAGCTCGCCCAGGCGGTCATGCACGGCGCGACGATCATCCAGGTCGACGGCAACTTCGACGACTGCCTGGAGCTGGCGCGCAAGACCACCGCCACCTACGCGGAGATCGGGCTCGTCAACTCGGTGAATCCGGTGCGTATCGAGGGACAGAAGACCGCGGCGTTCGAGATCGTCGACGTCCTCGGCCGGGCGCCCGACCTGCACTTCCTGCCCGTCGGCAACGCGGGCAACATCACCGCGTACTGGAAGGGCTACTCCGAGTACCACGCCGACGGCGTCATCTCGTCCCGGCCGCGGATGATGGGCGTGCAGGCAGCGGGTGCGGCCCCGCTCGTCGACGGCGCGCCGGTCAAGAACCCGGAGACCATCGCCACCGCGATCCGGATCGGCGCCCCGGCGTCGTGGGACGGGGCCGTGGCGGCGCGGGACGAGTCCGGCGGCACGTTCCGCAAGCGCACGGACGAGCAGATCCTCGAGGCGTACCGCACGGTCGCCGGCAAGGACGGCGTCTACGTCGAGCCCGCCTCGGCCGCGTCGGTGGCGGGCCTGCTCGACGCCCACGCGAACGGCGAGCTCGAGGCCGGGCAGACCATCGTGTGCACGGTGACCGGTAACGGTCTCAAGGACCCGGACACGGCGCTGCTGGGCATGCCCGAGGTCGAGCCCGTGCCGGTGGATCCCTCCGCGGTGGCCGGCGCCCTCGGTCTGCAGTGAGCGACGTGGACGGTTCCGGCCCGGAGGTCTTCGGCAGTTCGGGCGGGCGCATCCTGCCCGTCGGCCGGACGGTGACGATCGAGGTCCCCGCCTCGAGCGCGAACCTCGGGCCGGGGTTCGACGCGCTCGGTGTCGCGCTCGGCCTGTACGACACCATCACGGTGACCGTCATCGCCTCGGGCCTCGAGCTCGAGGTCACGGGGGAGGGCGCGGGTCAGGTGCCCGAGGACGCCTCGCACCTGGTGGCCAAGGCCGTGGAGGCGGGGCTTCGGGCGGGCGGCGTCGGAGCGCCTGGCGTCCGCATCTCGTGCTCCAACTCCATCCCGCACTCGCGGGGTCTCGGTTCGTCGGCCTCGGCCGCGGTCGGGGGACTCGTGGCGGCGAACGGGCTGATGGGCGGTGCGCTGTCCACCGACCACCTCGTGCAGCTGGCGAGTGAGTTCGAGGGTCACCCGGACAACGCCGCCGCGAGTGTCCTGGGCGGCGTCGTGGTCTCGTGGACCGAGCGGTCGACCGACGGCGTCCACTACCGGGCGGTGCGCATGGAGGTCGACCCGTCGATCGTGGCGACCGTGCTGGTGCCGTCGGAGACGTCCTCGACCGCCCAGACCCGGGGCCTGCTGCCGGCGACCGTCCCGCACGAGGACGCGGCGTTCAACGCGAGTCGCGCCGCGCTCATGTCGGTCGCCCTGGCCTCGCACCCCGAGCACCTGCTGGCCGCGACGGAGGACCGGCTGCACCAGTCGTACCGCGCGCCGGCCCTGGTCGGCACCACCGAGTGGGTCACCCGGCTCCGCGAGCGCGGGCTGGCCGCGACGGTCTCCGGTGCGGGCCCGACCGTGTTGGTGCTCGGCACCGGCGCGCTCCCCTCGGATCTGCGGGAACTGGCCGAGCGGCAGGGGTGGACGGTCCGGGACCTGGAGATCGCGGACGGCGCCCGCGTCGTGGCGGCC
>NZ_JAALDU010000041.1 GCF_014145015.1 Dietzia sp. E1
GGCGTCAGCGGCGGGTGGCTCGGCCCGGCACTCGATCCGCTCCCGCGGGGGGTAGGTGGACGACACGGTGTCGGTGCTGACGGTGGTGTCGCCACGCTGGACGATCCGGGTGACCCGCGCCGTGTAGCCGTCCCGTCCCGCGCTCGGTGTACAGCCCGCGGTGGTCACCACCCGGGTCGGCGCCCGCCGGACGTCGGTGCGGGGCGCCGTGGAGATACGGACGGTGTATTCGCGAGTGCCCCACAGTCGGACCGTCACCGAGTTCCCGCTGCCGGAGGCGTCGATCACGAGCCCGGTGCCCTGTGCGTTGCGGAAGCCCACGTCGGCCGAGGCCGTGGCGTCCCGCCCGGCGGGGAACGCGTCGCCGTCGACGCCGCGGGACGTGCGCACCGGGTCCTGGGCCCCGGCCTCGAACGCGGCGTTGAACAGGGCGGTGGCCACAGCGTCGGCGGAGGTGTCCCCGGAGACGGTGCCCGCGATCTCCGCCATCGAGAAGCTCTCCCCCGCGGGGATGAAGTGCCCGGCGAGCGAGGCGATCATCGACTGGGCTTGCCCGTTCGCGCCGACGGCCACCGTGAACTGGCCGACCGGCTCGCGGATGCCGGCCCGTTCCGCCTCCTCGGTGGTGAGCTCGGGATCGCGGCCCACGTAACTGACGGGCAGCACGCGCGGGCCCTCGGTGTCCGTGAGCTGGCCTGGGAGCGCACCGAGCAGCGGGCCCCACTCGACCGTGCGTCCCTGGACCGCGGGCACGACCGTTGCGGTGGTCCCGCTGAACTCGAAGCCGGCGTCCCTGCCCTCCTGTTCGGTCGGCTCCAGGAGCGGCTCGAGGATTCCCTTGGCGGCGTCGGCGTCGAAGCGCGGCTCGAGCACGTCGCCCTCGCGGACGAAGGTCAGGTACTCGCCGATCCGATCGCGGGGGAAGACCACGGGCACGGCGTCAGGGTCGTCCGGGTCGATCATCTCGATCTCCCGCTCGGCGGACTCGGGACGCTCCCGGCCGGCAGGTGGCGGTGGGGCCGGCATCCGGGTGGTGATGGTCGTGACCGGCGGCTCGGTCCCGTCCTCGCGGATCCGGGAGGCCAGCAGCGTCACGTCGCGGGTGGCGGCGGGTTCGGCCACGTCGCGGATCAGTGCGCGGACCTGCTCGGCGTCGGTCTCGGTGGGGGTGTAGTCCACGGGCAGATCCACGCCGTCGTCGTCGAGCCAGTGCTCGAGCACCGCGTCGCGGGAGTTCTCGATCTGCAGGCGCTGGCCGTCGAGCGGGATGGCCGACCGTACCTGGTCGCGGTCGAACCAGATGGCCCCCTCGCGGGGCTCGAAGTCGGCCTGCAGCGCGAGCCGTTCGAGGAAGTCGGTGAGCCGGGCGTCCGGGATGACGCTGGCGATGCCGACGTCGGTGGACCACACCAGGCTGATCAGCCGGGTGATCGGGTTGAGGGGCTGCTCACCGGCCCGGTCGAGCGTGCCCTGCCAGTCCACCGACAGGCCGACCGCCTGCGGGTCCAGCGTCGTGGACACGGCTCCGGCGCGGAGGTCCACCTCGTCGTCGACCCGCGGCCCCAGTTCCTCGACCAGGCGCCGCTCGGCGTCGGCCGTGGTCATCCCCCCGACCTCGATCCCGGACACCTCGGTGCCGCGCGGTACGCGGCCGATGCTGTTGACCAGGTCGAATCCGTACAGCACCGCGAGCGCCATGAACACGCCCACGCCCGTGTACAGCCAGCGCGAGTGCACGCGGTAGCTGCGCCGCTCGGACGCGGTCGGCCGGGGCCCGGCCCCCTCGATGGCGACGGGCCGGGCCGGGCCGCCGCCGGTGCTGGTGGACTCGTCCACTCGTCACGTCTCCTCACGAAGCGGGGCGGCGTCCCCGGCGGGGCGCCGGCCTCGGGACTCCCGCACGAAGCACTGTGCACACCACTATGACGGACCGGTGCGATGCGCGCAGCCCCCGCGCCGGGCGCGGGGGCTGCAGGTCAGACGTTCCGAGGGCGGGTCAGCGCTCGACGATCGCGGTGACACCCTGGCCACCGGCCGCGCAGATGGACACGAGCGCGCGGCCCGAGCCCTTCTGTTCGAGGAGCTTGGCGGTGGCGGACAGGATGCGGCCGCCGGTCGCGGCGAACGGGTGGCCGGCCGCCAGCGAGGAGCCGTTGACGTTGAGCTTGGACCGGTCGATCGAGCCCAGCGCGGAGTCCAGACCGAGCCGCTCGGTGCAGTACTCCTCGGACTCCCACGCGGCCAGGGTGGCCAGGACCTGCGAGGCGAACGCCTCGTGGATCTCGTAGTAGTCGAAGTCCTGGAGGGTGAGGCCGTTGCGGGCGAGCAGGCGCGCCACCGCGTAGGTCGGGGCCATGAGCAGGCCGTCCGGGTTGCGCCCTTCCTTACCGTGGATGAAGTCCACGGAGGCGGTCTCGGAGTCCACGAGGTAGGCGCGGACGGGCAGCTTGTGCTCGGCGGCCCACTCCTCGCTGGCCAGCAGCACCGCGGAGGCGCCGTCGGTGAGCGGGGTGGAGTTGCCGGCCGTCATGGTGGCCTCGGTGCCGTGGGCCTCGGCGTCGCGCTTGCCGAAGACGGGCTTGAGCTTGCCCAGCTTCTCCTCGGAGGAGTCGGGCCGCATGTTGTCGTCGCGGGCCACGCCCAGGTACGGGGTGACCAGGTCGTCCTGGAAACCCGACTCGTAGGAGGCGGCGAGGTTGCGGTGGCTGGCCGCGGCCAGCGCGTCCTGGTCGGCGCGCGACACGCCGAACTCGCGGGCGGTGATCGCGGCGTGCTCGCCCATGGACAGCCCGGTGCGCGGCTCGGCGTTCTGCGGCTGCTCGGGCACGAGGCCCTGCGGGCGGATCTCGCCGAGCAACTTGAGGCGGTCGAGGTTGCTCTTGGCCGCGGTGAGCTTGATGAGGGTCTTGCGCAGGTCGTCGTTGACCGCCAGCGGGGCGTCCGAGGTGGTGTCGGTGCCACCGGCGACGCCGGACTCGATGCGACCGAGCGCGATCGCGTCGGCGACCTGGATGGCGGCGGCCAGGCCGGTGCCGCAGGCCTGCTGGACGTCGTAGGCCGGGGTCGACGAGTCGAGGACGGAACCGATCACGGACTCGCGCGTGAGGTTGAAGTCGCGGGAGTGCTTGAGGACGGCGCCGGCGACGACGGAGCCGAGGCGCTCACCCTGCAGGTTGTACCGGCTGGCCAGCCCGTCGATCGCCGCGGTGAGCATGTCCTGGTTGGAGGCGTCCGCGTACTTGCCGTTCGAGCGGGCGAAGGGGATTCGGTTGCCGCCGACGATGGCGACCTTGCGGGGGCTGGTGGTCACGTGTGTCACTCCCGTTTGTTCTCGGTGTCCGGTGGCCCGAAACGCGGCCCTGGCAGTATTGTTACTCAGCGGTAAGTTACTTGTCGACCCGTAGGACCGCACACCTCTCCAGGAGATGATCGCCATGGCACAGGGCAACCTCGACCTCTACTCGCAGTTCGTGACCTCGGCCCCCGGGTCGTTCATCGCCGGCAAGGTCGGCCTCCCGCAGCCGGAGCAGCTGCGCCGCCACGAGGCCGGTCAGCCCGCCCTCCACGGCCCGGTCCTCATCGGCGGCGAGGGTCGCCTCGTCGAGCCCGTCCGCGAGATGCTCTCGGGCGACTACGAGCTGGCCGGCGCGGGTGCCGAGGGCAAGTTCGCCGGCCTCGTCTTCGACGCCACCTCCTTCAAGCGCCCCGAGGACCTGGTCGCCCTGTACGAGTTCTTCAACCCGGTCGTGCGCAACGTCATGGCCAGCGGCCGCATCGTCGTCCTGGGCACCACGCCCGAGGAGACCGGCTCGGTCGAGGAGCGCATCGCCCAGCGCGCGCTCGAGGGCTTCACGCGCTCGCTCGGCAAGGAGATGAAGCGCGGCTCCACCGTCCAGCTCGTGTACGTCTCCCCCGACGCCGACGCGGGAGCCTCCGGGCTCGAGTCGACCCTGCGCTTCGTCCTGTCGGCCAAGTCGGCGTACGTCGACGCCCAGGTGTTCCGCGTGGGTGCCGGTCCCGCCACCGCCCCGTCGTCGTGGGACCGCCCGCTCGAGGGCAAGCTCGCCGTCGTCACCGGGGCCGCGCGCGGCATCGGTGCGGAGATCGCGGCGGTCCTCGCCCGCGACGGCGCGCACGTGATCTGCTGCGACATCCCCGCCGCGGGCGAGTCGCTCTCGGCCACCGCCAACAAGGTCGGTGGCACCTCCCTGCCGCTCGACGTCACCGCCGCCGACGCCGCCGAGGTCCTCGCCAAGCACGTCACCGAGCGTCACGACGGCCGCATCGACATCCTCGTCCACAACGCCGGCATCACCCGCGACAAGACCCTCGCCGGCATGGACGCCGCGCGCTGGGAGTCGGTCATGGCCGTCAACCTCATCGCGCCCGAGCGGATCACCGCCGAGCTCGCCGAGAAGGGCGTGCTCGGCGAGGGCTCGCGTGTGGTGGGCGTGTCCTCGATCGCGGGCATCGCCGGCAACCGCGGCCAGACCAACTACGCCGCCTCCAAGGCCGGCGTGATCGGCTTCGTCAACGGCGCCTCCGCGGAGCTGGCCTCCAAGAACATCACGGTCAACGCCGTGGCGCCGGGCTTCATCGAGACCCAGATGACCGCCGCCATCCCGTTCGCGACCCGCGAGGCCGGTCGCCGCATGAACTCCCTGCAGCAGGGCGGCCTGCCGGTCGACGTGGCCGAGACGATCGCCTACTTCGCCAACCCCGCCTCCTCCTCGGTCACCAACAACGTGATCCGCGTGTGCGGCCAGTCGCTGCTGGGGGCGTGATCGGTCGTGGAATACACCCGCCTCCCCGGCATCCCCAACCTGCTCGGCCAGTACGGCAAGGCCGCGGTCGGCGCCCTCCCTGTCGTCGGCGGCTCCCGTGACGGAAAGTCGATGCCGTCGAAGGGCGTCGAGGTCACCGGCGTGCGCGTGGACGTGGCGAACCTCGCCGCCTACGCGCGCGTGTGCGGCCTGCGCCTGACCGACGAGCTGCCGCTGACGTACCCGTTCACGCTGGCGTTCCCCTTGAGCATGCAGCTCATGCTGGACCCGGACTACCCGGTGCCGGCCATGGGCTCGGTACACCTGACCAACGAGATCGAATCGCGTCGCCCCTTGCGGGTCGGCGACGAGCTCAACATCCGCGCGCACGCCGAGAACCTGCGCGAGCATCCGGCGGGGTTGCTGTTGGACGTGGTCACCGAGATCAGGACCGGCGACGACGACGAGCCCGCCTGGGTGCAGCGGTCGGGCCTGCTCTCCAAGCGCAGGACCTCCCTGACCCCGCCGAAGGACGCGCCGCGCCCGCCGAAGCCCGCGCCGCCCATCGCGGCCGAGATCGGCGACCCCACGGTGGTGAAGTCGGTGTCCGAGGCGCAGATCGCGGAGTACGCGGCCGTGTCCGGCGACCGCAACCCGATCCACGTCTCCCGCGTGGGCGCCAAGGCGTTCGGGTTCCCCAACGTCATCGCCCACGGCATGTGGACCGCCGCCACGCTGCTCGGGGTGGTCGAGGGCGAGATCCCCCGGCGCGCCCGCTACTCGGTGGAGTTCGGCAAGCCGGTGATCCTGCCCGCGAAGCTGGGCATCTACGCCCGGCGCGGCGGCGCTGGCGATCCGGCCTGGTCGCTGTCCGTGCGTAACCCCAAGAAGCTGGGGACCGTGCACGCGACGGCGACGATCGAGGAACTCTAGGAGACTGCTGAACAAGGCGCTATTGGGGTTGGC
>NZ_JAALDU010000418.1 GCF_014145015.1 Dietzia sp. E1
GGCGCGATCGTCGTGACCTGGTAGTCGCCCGCGGCGTGGCGGGCGCGGATCCGGATCTTGTCGAACTTTCCGACGGTGGTCTGGGGGATGTGGTCGACGAACGCCCAGTGATCGGGGCGTTTCCACGGCTCGACGAGCCCGTCGAGCCCGTCCCACAGCGAGCGGGCGGTCGCGGTGGCGCCGGCCTTGAGACGGACCAGCACGAGGGGCCGGTTGCCCCAGCGTTCGTCGGGCACGCCGACGACCGCGACCTCCGCGACCCGGTCGTCGCGCAGCACCGCGTGCTCGAGTTCGACGGTGGAGATCAGCTCGCCGCCGGAGGCGATGATGTCGTCGACCCGGTCGACCACGTCGAGGTAGCCCCTCGGCGAGATGGTGCCCACGTCGCCGGTGCGGAGCCATCCGTCGACGAACCGGTCGGACGCCTCGTCCCCGAGGTATCCGGCGGTGACCCACGGTCCGCGGATCTGGAGTTCGCCGGCGGACCACCCGTCGTTCGGCTGGACCCGGTCGCCATCGACGAGGCGGGCCTGGACGCCGGCGGGGAACCTGCCCTGGCCGAGCATCTGTGCGCGTCGGTAGGTGGCCGACGAGTGCGGGTCCGGGCGGGCGAACGTGGCGATCGGGCTGGATTCGGTGAGGCCGTAGGCCTGCATGATCGTGACGCCGTGGCGCTTGACGAACGCGTCGAACAGCGCCTCGGGCACGGGGGAGCCGCCGACCAGGACCTCGCTGAGGTGGCCGATCTGTTGGGGGTTCGTCTCGAGGCGTTGGAGGAGACGTTGGAGGGTGGCGGGGGTGGTCGCCATCTTGTTGGGTCGGTAGGTGCCGAGGAGCCCGGCGACGTCGGCGCCGGTGCTCATGACCTTCCCCGGGCGCGGCCTGGCGGTGATGACGCCCGCGCCGGACATGAACGCCGCGTAGGGGAGTCCCCACGACATGACGTGGTACATGGGGATGGTGGTCAGGACGGTGTCGCCGCTGCGCAGCGCCGCGCTCTCGGCCATGCACATCTGCATGGAGTGGAGCCAGATGGACCGGTGGGTGTAGGCGACGCCCTTGGAGGCACCGGTGGTGCCCGACGTGTAGGCGATGGCGGCCGCGGAGCGCTCGTCGAGTTCGGGCCACGGGTAGGTGGTGGGTTGCCCGTCGAGAAGGGCCTCGAGGGCGTGGACCTCGGCGCGCAGGTCACCGGGGGCGGAGGTGACGGTGGCGTCGACGACGACGAGGTGGCGCAGCGTCTCGACCTGTGCGGCAACGGCGTACGCCGAGGGGAGCAGTTCGGGATCGACCAGGATCACCTCGACCCGGTTGTCCCTCAGGGCGGAGAGGATGAAGTCCTGGGAGCGGAGGATGTTCACGGGGAGTGCGACTGCGCCCATGGCCGGCAGCGCGAACATGAACTCGACGACCTCCGTGCGGGCGCCGGAGAGGATGCCCACCACGTCGCCGGGGCGCACGTCGAGGCCGGCGAGCGCGTGTGCGGTGGCGGCGGCGCGGGAGGTGACGACGTCGAAGCGGACGGGCCGCGGCTCGAGGTCGCCGACGAATCCGGTGACGGTGGAACCGCCGTGTCGCTCGGCGGCGTGCTCGAGGATGCGGGAGACGAGCAACGGCGTGTCCGCCATGGTTCCGAACACGGTCACCTCCACGTCGTGCGCCCTCCGGTGTGGTGTACGTTACCGGCCCGGGAGACCGCCCCTCACGGCGGTCGCGACCCGCGCGAGGGGGATGTGCGCGAGATCGGCATCCGGGTAGTATGCTGGTCCTCAGTCACGGGCGCCCGGTCGTCCCCGCGTCCCGAGTCATCTCACTTCCATTCCCGCCGCGGCAGGTCGGTATGGCGTGGGTCGGTCTCGGTCGGAGCGGCCGATCGGCGAGTGGCATACAGGGATCCCCCGCATCGGGCGGTTCTCCCCTCGCGTGGATCCCCCTCAGACGAAAGACCCGTGCCCGGCCATGGTGCCGGTGCGGAAGGCCCACGTGGCCACCCCGGGACGCCGAGTCCGCTTCCCGGACACCTGCTCGATGCGAGGCGGAACACACCGCCCCGGCCCCGGGCCCAGAAAGGATCCTTGTGACCTCGACGGACACCACTTCCACCCCGCCCCAGGGTGCCGCGCTGTCGGCGATGCGACTGCCCGAGCTCAAGGCACTGGCGCAGCAGATGGGCCTCAAGGGCCTCTCGGGTAAGCGCAAGGGCGACCTCGTCGCGATGATCGAAGGCGCGCGAGGCGGCCGCCCCGCTCAGTCCGACGCACCGCGCCGTGCCGAGACCCCGCGCCAGGCAGAGACCCCGCGCGAGGCAGAGACCCCGCGCCAGGCAGAGGCCCCGCGCGAGGCAGAGGCCACGAGCCGGGCCGACGC
>NZ_JAALDU010000419.1 GCF_014145015.1 Dietzia sp. E1
GGCGGGAGCGGACACCGTGCGGGGCAGGGGCCGGGCGATCGTGCGGGTCATGCCAGAAGCCTAGGCCCGCCCGGGAGGTCGCGCCGCCACTTCGCGGCCGGTGTCCGAGGCGACAGATACGCTCATGCGCGTGTTCCTCCTCGAGACGCTCATCGCCATCACGGTCGCGTTGACCACCGCGTTCGGCGGGCTTGTCGCCGAGGACCTCATCGCCCGCGACGCGTCGTGCACGATCTCCACGGTGTCCGACCTGTGGTCCGACACCTGTACCTCGCCGTCCCGGCTGGGCTGGTTCTTCGGCACCCTGCTCGTGCTGGTGGTGGCGATGGCTCTGCGCGCGTGGCTCATGGCACACAACGGCACCCTGTACTACCTGCGCCTGCTGCCGGCCGAGAGCGCGGATCGGATGCGTGCCGCCGTGGACGTCGCCAACGCCCGCAGTCTGGGTTTCCGGTCGGCGACGGGCTGGTTCGGCACCGCCAACGCCGTGGTGGATCTGCGCCGCGAGGTCGACCACATCTCCGACGAGCTCGAGCGGGCGATGAACGACGACGACGACGCGACCGGGTTCCTCCTGGCGCCCAACCTCGCGTTCCCGGCGGCGCTGGCGGTCGGCTACGACACCCTCCTGCGCGAGCGCACCCACCTGGCCGAGCTACCCGTGGCGGCCCGGAAGCGGCGCCTCCCGGGCGGGGACACCGGCGTGCGCACCGTGTATTTCGACGACGGCGACGACGAGTGGACCGAGCGCCGGTGGCGGTCCCGCCGCAGCCAAGCCGGCGCGGAACTGGCGATGGTGACCCTGCCCGCCGGGTCGGCGGTCGAGGCGCCGGCGGACCGGACCTCCGTGCGGCGGGTCTGGCTCTCGCTCCAGCTGGAAGGGGGCGGACCGGTCTCCGAGGTGGACGCGGGTCATCCGCTTCGGGAGGCGGCGGACCTCGTCGTCGTCGTGGGTCCCACCGAGGGCGCGAGCGGCGCCGAGGGAACCGGGCCCACCACCGCGAACGGCGTCGGCGCGGTC
>NZ_JAALDU010000420.1 GCF_014145015.1 Dietzia sp. E1
GCTTAATTGCAGTGGCCACTTTAGCGGGAACACTCCAGCCGGCACGAGTGGCGCTTCGGCTTCGGCTTTCAGCAGGTGCGTGGGAACTGTTGGAGCCCTCTATGGCATTGCATGGCGATAGGAACTCTCGCCCGCAGTGTGTTCTGAAGCCTCGCGCCGAGGGTTGCCCGAGACCCGCAGCCCAAGGGAATGGTCAACCGCTTTCTCAACTGAGGCGGCGGGCCAACTGCGTGATGTCCGTGACCTCGAGGTCCGGGCTGGTGAAATGCTTCGGGTACATGCCGTGGGTGCGGTTGATCCATGCCGTTCGCATTCCGATCCGGTGGGCGCCGTCGATGTCCCAGGGATGGACGGCCACGAGCATGGCGTCCGAGGGGGCAACGGCACACTGCTCGAGTGCGAACTCATAGGCGGGGGCGGCTGGTTTCCACGCGCCGGCGGAGTCGACTGACAGCAGCAAGTCGAAGTCGCGTCGCACACCGGCTGACGTGAGCAGCTTCTCGGCGACCTGTGTCGAACCGTTGCTGAGGGTGACCAATCGGATCCCCAGCTCCGTCAACGCCGTGACGCCGTCGGCGACATCGGGATGAGGATCGAGTCCGACGAACCCGCTCATGATGTGCTCGATCGCCTCGTCGAGAGGCCGGTTGAGCTCCACCCCCGACAGCATGACCTGCAGGAGCCCGGTGCCGATGTCAGCGAACGGGCGAGCGGCGCCTGCGGCGGTGAGGGCGAAGCCGTCGCGCAGGAGGTCGGCGAACCACAGGGGATACATCGAGCCGGGTGCCCCGACGTCGGAGAACCGGGCCGACATCGCCGTGGTGTCGGACAGGGTCTCGTTGACGTCGAACACGATCACCCGCGGTCGGCGAAGCCCAGGCTCGTCGCCCCGGTTCTGTTTGCGATCGGCTGGTGTGTCGGTCACGCGGAGTCCTCCTGGTCACCGGGTGTGCACCATGCTATGCGCCAGCGGGCTGCGCGGCCGGAACAGCTGGCTAGGGTGGGCGCATGGACGCCGACATCAACTTCTACTTCGACCCGGTCTGCCCCTTCGCCTGGATGACCAGCAAATGGGTGCGCCAGGTGCAGGCGCAGCGCGACTACACGGTCGACTGGCGGTTCATCTCGTTGCGCCTGGTCAACGCCGAGGTCGACTACGACGCGCACTTCCCCCCTGAGTACGAAGCCGGCCACACCGCCGGGCTGCGGCTCCTGAGAGTGGCGGCTCGAGCGCGAGCCGAGCACGGCCGCGCGGCGATGGCGCCGCTGTACGCCGCCTTCGGGGCGCGCATCTTCGACGCCGCTCCGGACGCCGGCGACGACCGCAGCGAAGGCGACGAGCGTGAGCGGCGCGGCACGAGCGAGTTCGCCAGGCTGGTCCTCGCCGACGCTGGCCTGCCGCTCGAACTGGCGGACGCCGTCGACGACGAGTCGTGGGACGCCGAGATCCGCCGGGAGACCGACGAGGCGCTCTCGCTGACGGGCAAGGACGTGGGCACGCCCATCATCCACTTCGAACCACCGACCGGTGTCGCCTTCTTCGGACCCGTGATCAGCCGGCTGCCACACGAGGACTCGGCAGCCGAGCTCTGGGACCACGTGGTGGGGCTCGCCCGCTTCCCGGGTTTCGCCGAGCTCAAGCGCAGCCTGCGCGAGAAGCCGCAGCTCGCCGCGTTCGGAGTCGACGCGGACACGGTCGGCACGCAGGAGGACTGGCACGGCGGAAGCCGTCGGCAGAAGAAGTGAGGATGGCCGTTCGCGCCACAGCGGTGGGACTGGAGGAGATACTCGCCTGATGGCTATCGATCCCCGAGGAAGAGACCTCAAGCGCTACCTCGCCGACGACCCCGGCGGCCCGGTGGTGATGCTGAATCTGCTCCGGTTCGCCGATGGCGGGCGTGAGGACTACGCGAAGTACGCCGCGGCGCTGAACGAGACCTTCCTTCCCCGCTATGGCGCCGAGGTGCTCTACGCCGGTGACTGTTCCACAGCCCTGGTCGCCGAGACCGGCCAGGACTGGGATGCCGTTCTGCTGGTCCGGTACCCCAGCCGCGCCGCGTTCAGCGAGATGGTCGCCGACCCCGAATATCAAACCGTCACGGCACTGCGTACCAGCGCGTTGCAGGAGGCGGTGCTCCAGGCCACGACCCCCTGGGCCTGACTCCGACCCGCGGGGCGGTCGATTCCGTGCCGCATGACCGAGTGCGATCGCGCGCAGAATGCGGGACGCCGGGGCTACTGCTGGGCTCGTCGTCGTCGTCGACCTGTGACGGCATGGAGCACCAACGCGAGCATCACCGTCGCGCAGCAGATCACACCCACGCCGAACGCCATGGTGATGCCCTCGTCGGTCGAGTACGCGGAGTCGGAGGGGTGCGCGGCGAGGACGGCGGCCGACAGGGCCGCGCCGACCGCGCCACCGACCGTGCGCAGCACCTGGTTGAAGCTCACCGCGCTGCCGAGCTGGTCCACCGCCACACTGCGGCCGATGAGCGCGGGCATCGCGGCGTAGCCCGAGCCGATCCCGGCGCCGAAGAGGAACATGCCGACGGCCAGCGTCCAGAAGTCTCCGTGCCGCAGCCACAGCAGCACTGACGCCACCGTCATCACGGTCGCGCCGACCGGCAGGAACACCGCCATGTCGTAGCGGCGGGACAGGGCACGGACCGTGCGGTTGGCCACGAGGCTGCCCGCCGACAGCGGCGCCATCATGAAGCCCGCCCACATCAGTGGCACGGCCAGGCCGAAACCAGTGTCCGCGGGTGCCTGCGCGACGAGGCTCGCGATGGACAGGCCGATGTACATTGCGGTGCCCAGGCCGATCGCGGTGGCGTTGGCCAGCAGGACCTCCGGCCGGCGGACCACGCGGAGGTTGACCAGGGGATGCAGGGTGCGGATGCTGTGCACGATCCAGAAGAGCAGCGTGTTCAGCGCGACCACGAGGACGACGAGCGCCGTCGCGGACCCCCAACCCCAGGTCTGCCCCTCGGAGATCCACAGCAGCAACGCGGCCAGCCCGCCACCCAGTAGCAGGGCCCCGCCGATGTCGAACGGGGTGCGGGGCGCGAGCGGGTCGGGGCCGGCGGGGATGAAGCGCCAGACGCCGATCGCCGCGGTGGCCACGAACAGTGCCGCGAAGGCGAACGCGGCCCGCAGGTCGAACGTGGCCGCGAGGATCCCGGTGAGCGGGTAGCCCAGTCCCATTCCCACCGACACGGTGACCGAGAGGGTCGAGATGATGGGCTGGGATTCGGTGAAGGTCAGGTGGCGGCGGGCCAGGGCGATGGTGATGGGCACCGTGCCGTAGAGGAGTCCCTGCAGCGCGCGGCCGATGAGGAAGACGGTGAAGTTCGGCGCGACGGTGGCGATGATGGACCCGAGGAAGATCACACCGAGGCTGGTCAGCAGGAGTTTCCGGGTATGGGGGCCGTCGGCGAGGCGGCCCATGATCGGGGTCGCGACCGCGCCGACGAGCAGGTTGGCCGTGAGCATCCACTGCGCCGCGCTCACCGGGATGCCGAACTCTGCGGAGACCGACGGGACCAGCAGCATGCCGAGGGAACTGACGATGGAGCTGGTCAACGCGGCGTAGACGAGAGCCTGCACGAACCAGCGGGGCGCCGGGCGCCGGTGCGGGATCATCGGACGTCCTCGGAGTCGAGGCGGCGGAGCAGGGGGACCGCGGCCGCGAGACGGGCGCGCTCGGCCCTGTCGAGGTGGTCGGCGATCGCGTGGGCCAGCCAGTCCTGGCCCGCGGCGCGCTCGGTGCGGAGCTGCTCGCGCCCGCCCGCGGTGATGGTGACGAGGGCGCGGCGGCCGTCGGCTGGGTCCGGGCTGCGCGTGACCAGGCCCAGGTCCCGGAGTTCGCGGACCGCGTTGGCGACGGCCTGATGGCTGATCCGCTCAAGGCCTGCCAGGTCGGTCGCAGTCAGGGACCCGCGCTGCTCCAGGTGGGACAGGATCCCGACCTTGCCCATCGACAACGTCCGGTGGGAGTTGAACCGCCGCCACAGGGGGCGCAGCGCGTGGCGGAGATCGTCCGCCAGGGCGGCGATGTCGGGCGGCGGGTCGGTGGGCGTCACTCCGGCGAGTCTACAACCGAGTTGCGCAACCTGCTTGCATAAGGGCGGCGGGTCCGGCGCCGGGGCCCGCCCGGCCTCAGTAGGTTCCGCAGTTGCTCGACGCCGGGACTCCGTTGACGCGGTCGTCGAGGTACCGGAGGTTGCCCTCCAGACCGGTGAGCATGGGCACGGCGTGGCCGATCGCCAGACCGGGTGCGACGGGAGGCATCGGGTCGATGACCATGTCGACGGCGGCGCCCTGCGCGCACCAGTCTCGGCCGAGCTGCTGCGACTGGTGGCCGGGGACGACGTCGTCGTTGACGGGCGAGAGCACACGCACGGGCGTGGTCGGGGCAAGGCGGCCGATGCGCTGACGCTCGAGGAACGCCAGGATCTCGGGCTCGCTGCGCACGATGTCGCCGGCCGACAGGCCCGAGATCGTGAAGTCAGTGGTGCGCTGCTGGAAGAATTGGACCGCGGTCTCGCCGATGCACTGGTCAGAGGTGACGGCGAGCATGGCCCGGCCCCGGTCGTTGAAGTACGGGTTGATCAGGGGGCCCATCTCCGGGTAGGCGTCGATCAGGCTGTTGATCGCGTAGCCGATCGCCCCGGCGATGGCGGTGCCGTCGATCTGCTCGAGCGTGGCGAGCAGGTCGGCCGGCGGGGAGCCCGCGGCGGTACCCACCAAGTTGATCTCGGGCGCGTACTGCGGGTGGAGTTCGGCGGCCGCGGCCACCGCCCCGCCGCCCTGGGAGTAGCCGACGAACACGGTGCGGGCGTCCGGCTCGACGTCGGCGCCCGGTACCGACGACGCGGCGCGCGCGAGGTCGAGCACTGCGCGGGCCTGCGACTCGCGGTTGACGTACGAGTGCAGCCCAGGGGTGCCGAGCCCCTCGTAGTCGGTCATCGCGACGGCGTACCCGCGGGCGAGCAGCGCGTAGGTCTGGAACAGCTCGTAACCGAACCCGACTCCCGGCGGGTCGGTGCGGACGGTGGCCAGGTTCTGGAACGTCTTGGACGGCGCGCAGTGGTCGCCTTGCCCCTGGGTTCCGGGCGCCATCACGGCCAGGGGGCGGGTGCCCGGGCCGGTCCACGGTGCGCGCGGCTGCAGATAGGCGCCGGTCACGGCGATCGCCTGGTCGCGCGATCCGACGGAGGTGTACATGATGCGCTGCGCGTCGGTGGACAGCGGTCCGGCTGCATCGGAGATCGAGTCGGCGCCGGGGATCGGCGGGATCGCGGCGGCGAGGGGGAACGGCTCGGTCTTGATGAGCTCGCCGGAGGCTGCGGGCAGGTCCGCGGGCGGCTGGTAGAAGGCGGGCGCCGGGTCGTTGGACGATCCCTGCGCGCCGGCGGCGGGGGCGACCACGGCCCCTCCGGCGAATGCGGTGGCGATGGCGGTGGCGAATGCGGCTGCGCGCATTCCGGTTCGGCGAAGTTGCACGGTCCCCCCTGGGGCTGGTTGTGTTCTGTCTCACAAAATTGAGCTGAGTCTAACCTGAGTTCCGCAAGTTGACGTCGTTCCCGGCTGATTCGCTAGTGTCGCGTTTCTGAAGTTGGTTTAGGGTTCGCT
>NZ_JAALDU010000421.1 GCF_014145015.1 Dietzia sp. E1
GAACAGGCCGGGATCCGCATGCGGCTCCAGGACTTCGTGTTCCTCGTCGTCGTCGCCGTCGTCGTCGCCTTCACCCTCGGCCTGGTCGTCACCGGACCACTCATGGGCGCGTTCCTCGCGCTCCTCACCCCGGTCGGCGCGGTCGTGGTGCTCAAGATCAAGGCCGCGCGACGGCGCGCGGCGTTCGCCGACCAGCTCGACGACTCGCTGCAGCTCATGTCCTCCAGCCTGCGCGCCGGGCACAGCCTGCTGCAGGCGCTCGCCTCCGTGGCCCGCGAGGCCGAGGAGCCCACGTCGGCGGAGTTCTCCCGCATCATCAACGAGACCCGCGTCGGCCGCGACCTCGCGCCCGCGCTGGAGGAGACCGCCACCCGGATGGGCAGCCAGGACTTCGTCTGGGTCACCCAGGCCATCGCCATCAACCGCGAGGTCGGCGGCAACCTCGCCGAAGTGCTCGACGGCGTCGGCCACACCATCCGCGAGCGCAATCAGATCCGCCGCCAGGTCGCCGCGCTGGCAGCCGAGGGCAAGCTCTCCGCCTACGTCCTCATGGCACTGCCGTTCGGCATCGGCGGCTTCCTCTACATCTCCAACCCGTCCTACATCGGCGTGCTCACCCAGAGCCTGCTCGGTTACGGATTGCTCGCCACCGCCGTGATCATGCTGATCGTGGGCGGGATCTGGCTGAGCAAGGTCGTCACGATCAAGTTCTGAAAGAAGGGAGGCCGATGATGTCGTTGACCGCAGCGTTAGCCGTGTTCGTCCTGTCCATGTCCGTGTTCCTGCTGGTCTGGAGCGTCTTCGCCGGCCGCGACGCCGCGCACGTCCGCGCCGTGGACAACCTGCGCCGGGGATGGGACGCCGGCGTCGCGCTCCCCGCTCCCAGCGAGCCCGGCTCCCCCGCCGCCGGAGACGCCCGTCTCGGCGAGCTCGCCCGGCGCGTCACGCCCGCGAGCGCCGTGCGTCGGCTCGAGCGGCTCATCGCCCGCGCGGGCCGCCCCGACGGGTGGACGCTGGAACGGCTCCTCGTGGCCAAGCTCGTCCTGCCGGTGGTGGTCGTGCTGCTCGGCCTGATGGTGCTGCGGTCGCGGCCCGAGCCGATGCTGCTCCTGCTCATCCTCGGCACCGCCGCCGTCTGCCACTTCCTGCCCGAACTGCTGCTCACCAGCCGCAGCCAGGAACGCAACGAAGAGATCCAACTCGAACTCGCCGACACCCTCGACCAGATGACCATCGCCGTCGAGGCCGGCCTCGGCTTCGACTCCGCCATGGCCCGCGCCGGCCGCAACGGCACCGGACCCCTCGCACAAGAATTCATCCGCACCCTGCAGGAGATCCAGGTCGGACAACTCCGCCGCACCGCCTACGAGAACCTCGCCCAACGCACCGACGTCCCCGACCTCCGACGCTTCGTCCGCGCCATCATCCAGGCCGACGCCTACGGCATCTCCGTCGCCGACGTCCTGCGCACCCAGGCCTCCGAAATGCGCCTCAAGCGCCGACAGCGCGCGGAAGAGAAAGCCCAGCAGGTGCCCGTCAAGGTCATCTTCCCGCTCCTGGTGTGCATCCTGCCCGTACTGTTCATCGTGCTGCTCGGCCCCACCGCGATCAACATGATGGAGGCGTTTTCCTGACGTGACGATCCTGATCACCGCCCCGGTCTGCGCTCTCGTCTGCGGCGCGGCCGCCGCGGCCCTCGGCCGCTGGATGCGCGCCCTCGCCGAGTCGCGGTCGCGATGGCTGCGCAGCGGGCTGCACATCCTCCTCGCCGCCGCGGGCGGTGTCGGTGCGGCGGTGCTCGCGACGAA
>NZ_JAALDU010000422.1 GCF_014145015.1 Dietzia sp. E1
GCCACCGACACAGGGGCCGCCGCGACCACCGTCACCTTCGAGGACGGCTGGGCCAAGGCCACAGACACGGACATGTCCGGCGTCTTCGGCACCATCACCAACCCCGGCGACACCGACCTGCACCTCACCGGCGTCGACAGCGACGTCGGCGGAAGCACCGAACTGCACGAGACCGTCCCCGGCGGCAGCGGCATGATGATGCAGGAACGCGAGGACGGCTTCGTCATCCCCGCCGGCGGCGAGCTCGTCCTGGCCCCCGGCGGCAACCACATCATGCTCATGGAGCTGGACGAGCCCATCACCACGGGCCAGCAGATCACCCTCACGCTCGAGTTCGACGACGTCGAGCAGGACGTCACCGTCTCCGCCCGCGACTTCATGGGCGGCGAGGAAGAGTACGTCGGAGGCGGCCACGGCGGGGCGAACGGGGGCATGATCAACGATGGCTGACCAGGCCCGACGCGGTCTGTCCCGGCGGTCGGTGCTCTCCGGCGGCGTCGCGGCCGTGGTGGGCGGCGGCGTCGTCGGTGGCGCCGCGGGATACGTGGGTCGGGGAGTCGTCGACGACGACGAGGCGGTCGGAGACTGGAAGACCGTCGCCGACTCACGAGTCGTCGGGGCGGCCACCGAACCGTTCCACGGCCCGCGCCAGTCCGGCATCACCACGCCGCCGCAATCCCACGCCGCGTTCGTGGCGTTCGACATCGTCCCGGGAGCGACCCGCACCGAGATCCAGGGCGTCCTGCGGGCGTGGTCCCAGGACGCCGCCCGGCTCACCCAGGGGCGTGGCGGACTCGCCGACCTCGAACCCGAACTCGCCGAGGACCCCGCGCGGCTCACGGTGACCATCGGGTTCGGCCCCGGGCTGTTCGACGCGATCGGCATGCCCGAGAAGCGCCCATCGTGGCTGGCGCAGCTGCCTGCGTTCCCGCAGATCGACCAGCTCGAGGACCGCTGGTCGGAGGGCGACCTGCTCCTGCAGATCTGCGCTGACGACCCGCTGATCGTCTCGCACGCCGCCCGGATCCTCGCATCCGGCGTGCGGGGCGTCGCGCGGCAGCGGTGGGCGCAGCGGGGCTTCCGCAAGGCCGTCGGCACCGACCCCAGCGGGCGGACGCAACGCAACCTGTTCGGGCAGATCGACGGCACCGAGAACCCGCGGCCGGACGACGTGGACTTCGACCAGATCCTGTTCTCCGACGGCAGCGACCAGCGCTGGATGCGGGGTGGATCGTCGCTGGTGCTGCGGCGCATCCGCATGACCATGGACACCTGGGAGGAGATCGACCGCACGTCCCGCGAACTCAGCGTGGGCCGACGGCTCGACACCGGCGCGCCGCTGACGGGCCGGAACGAACGCGATCCGGCCGACTTCGAGGCGATCGACGAGACCGGCCTGCCGGTGATCCCGCCGGAATCGCACATGGCGCGGGCCCGCCAGCGGAACAGGGGCGAGGCCCTGCTGCGGCGGCCGTACAACTACGACGACCCGCCGGAGGACGGCGAGATCAGTAACAGCGGTCTGCTGTTCACCGCCTACCAGGCCGACCCGGTGCGCACGTACATCCCGGTCCAGCGGCGGCTCGCCGAGCAGGACGCGCTCAACACGTGGACGATCCCCATCGGCTCCGCGGTGTTCGCGCTCCCGCCGGGTGCGCCCGAGGGCGGTTACGTGGGGCAGACGCTGTTCGAGGGCTGATGCCCGCCTTCTCCCCGCAGCCGCCCCTGCCGATGGCGTCTCGCCCGCCCCGCGCGGTGTGTGCGAGACGCCATCCCGAGGGGCGGCTGCGAAAGTGGCTGCGGGGGCGGCTGGGGCGGACCGGTCGTCGGCGCGCGTCAGAGCGCCGCGGCGATCGCGGCCGCCATCGCCTGCTGGCCGAGGGCGGTGGGGTGGAACGGCGCCGCATTGTTCTCGGAGCCATCGGCGAACACGACCCACCGCTCGTCCGCCGGAGCGCAGCCACTGCGGTCCGTGTCATCGACGGGCAGCACCGAGACGTGGCCGTTGCGGCGGGCCGCATCGTCGACCGCGTCGTTGATCTCCTGGGTGATCTCGCGGGCCCACTCCAGGTTCTCGTCCCCGACGAACTGGGTGAACGCACAGCCGTCCGCGTCACTGGCGGGCATCAGGGGCAGGTACTGGGTGGCGATCACCGTCGTGCCGGGCACGCGCTCGGCGATTTCGGCGTAGATCTCATCGACCGCGCCGTCCTCGCCGTACACGTCAGCGATGAGACCGCTCACCGTAGTGCCCAGCTCACTCTCGCAGTCGCGGGGGGAGCCCGGCAGGCCACCGGTGATGCACTGGACGATCAAACCGAAACCCACGTCGTTACCGCCGATGGACAGGGTCACGAGATCGGTGTCCTCGTCGAGGGCTTCGAGCTGGGGGGCGACGCCTGGGTGCTGCGCCTCGAACAAGTCCTCGGTCACGGCCCCGCCGCAGGTGACATCGGTGAGCTCGCCGACAGCCGGGTTCGCATCGAGCAGGCCGGGGTAGTTGCTCGCACTCCTGCCGCAGGGCGCCGCCACGCCTGACTGATCGCCGAAGGCAGCATACGAGTCTCCGAGCGCGACGTACTCGGGGTAGGCGGGCTCGGCGAGAGAGCCCAGAGACCCGGCGACGCTCCCCGGAATCTCATTGGTCGCGCCCAGCGAGCTGACGGCGATCGCGCCGTCGGCCTGGGCTGTGGACTGGGCGGCAGCGGCGGGCGTCGCGACGAGGGCGGCGGCAGCGGCGAGGGCGAGGGACGTGGTGAGAGGGCCGCGTCGGCGGCGATGAGGAGTCGACATGATCTCAGTGTCTCCTCATCGCCACCGCTCCGAGCGGCGATCGCCGCAACTGGACAGTTGTCCGCGAGCGTGACCAGTCGGCCGCTGGCCGCTAGACGTCAGCGAGCGCCTCCAGCACGCGGTCGGCGACGTGGGCGTGACCGGCCGAGGTCGGATGGACTGGGACCGCTCCGGTCTCGAGCCCGGTGAAGTCGACCCAACGGGTGTCGGGCGAGGTGCACATCGAGTGACCGGGCTCGTCCGGGATCACGACGGTGACGCCGTTGCGCTCGGCGGCGTCGCGGACCACGCGGTTGATGCTGTCCTGGAACCCGCGGACCTTGGCCCGCTCCTCGGCGCTGATCGCCATGAACGGCGCGCACGACGGCGACTGCTGGATGATCGCGTCATCCTCCGGGACGGCCGCGAGGTACCCGATCGTCACGACGCGGGCCCGGGGTGCGCGCTGGGCGATCTCGGCGTAGACATCGTCCAGTCGCTGGTCGAGGCGCTCGAGCGCCTCGGCGGCCTGCCGGTCGATCACATCCGAGCAGCTGGTGGTGGGGTCGAAGCCCTTCGACAGGTTTCCGGACGCGCCGTCGACGAGCGGTAGTAGCTCGGGCGCGGTGTTGGGACGCAGAGCGCAGGCGACGATCACCGCACCGAAGCCCACGTCGTTGCCGCCGATCGTCATCGACACCAGGTCGGTGTCGGCGTCGAGCGCGTCGAACTGTGGCGGGGCGCCGGTCCGGCCCGTCGCCCGGAAGTCGTCGACCACGGCGCCCCCGCAGGTGGCGTTGACGAACGTGCCCACGCCGAGCTCGCGGGCCACCACGGTCGGGTACGCGTCGGAGGTGCGCACGCACGCGACCGGGCCGGCACCCCACGCGCCCGGCGCGATACGGCCCACGGCGGCGTAGGAGTCACCGAGTGCCACGTACTTCGACGGGCCGGTGCCGGGGCCGGCGTGAACCGACGGGCCCATCCCGGTCCCGGCAACCTGCCCGGCGATGTTCGCGCCGAGGGTCTGCACCGAACCGCCGGCCACCTCGAGCGGCGCCGTCTCCGGGGTGATCGGCGCCGGGATCGTGGGAGCGGGCGCGGCCCCGGCGGGAGCCGCGAGCAGCGGGGACAACAGGACGGCGGCGGCCGCTGCGGCACCGGTCATCAGACGGCGCGCGGAGCGGCGGGGAAGGGACGTGTGCATGTCCTCAGCGTCTCATGAACACGTGTCTAGTTGTGCGCCCTCCCGGGCCCGCCACGAGGCTTGTCGTGGCGGGCC
>NZ_JAALDU010000423.1 GCF_014145015.1 Dietzia sp. E1
CGCGGGTCGAGCGGGCGGAGTGCGTCAGTTCGCGGGCGGCGCCGCGGGGAGGCGGACGACCTGGCCGGCGTAGGACAGGCCAGCGCCGAAGCCGATGCACAGCGCGATGTCGCCCTGCTTGGCCTGGCCCTCGCGCAGCATGGTCTCCATCGCCAGCGGGATCGAGGCGGCGGAGGTGTTGCCGGTCTGCTCGATGTCGTTGGCGATCGCCACGGTGTCCGGCAGGCCGAGGTGCTTGGCCATCGCGGAGTTGATGCGGCCGTTGGCCTGGTGGGGGATGAACGCCTGGATCTGGTCGGCCGTCACGCCGGCGGACTCCAGCGTCTCCGCGCACACCTTGGACACCTGCACGGCCGCCCAGCGGAAGACCTTCGAGCCGTCCATGGTGAGGAACGGCTGGACGACGGCCTCCTCGCCGAGGCCACGCCCGTCGACCTCGTCGACGTACTGCTTGAAGTCCTTGGTCTGGCGGATCGCCTCGCCCTTCTCGCCGTCCGAGCCCCACACTACCGGGCTGATGTCGTTGGTCTCCGACGGGCCCACAACCACGGCGCCGGCGCCGTCACCGAAGATGAACGCGGTGTTGCGGTCGGTGTAGTCGAGGCCGTCGCTGAGCTTCTCGACGCCCACGACCACCACGTAGCGGGCGCCGCCGCCGCGGATCATGTTGGTGGCCACGGCCAGGCCGTAGCCGAAGCCCGCGCAGCCGGCGGTGAGGTCGAACGCCGCGATGCCGTTGCGGCCGAGGGCGGTGGCGACCTGGGGGGCCGCGTGCGGCACCTGGGTCCAGTTGGTGGACGTGCACACGATCAGGGCGTCGATCAGGTCGGCGTCGATGCCGGCCGAGGTCACGGCCGCGCGGGACGCCTCGATCGACATGGAGACGATGCCCTCGTCCGGTCCGGCGACGCGGCGGTTGAGGATCCCGGAGCGCTCGTAGATCCACTCGGAGGTGGAGTCGATCTTCTCGCAGATCTCCTCGTTGCTCACCACGCGCTCGGGCCGGTACGCCCCGATGCCGAGGAGGGTCGTGCCGGTGGCGCCCTCGCCGGTCGCGATGGTCACGGTCTCGTTGGAATCCGCCATTGGCGATCTCGCTCCTCGTCGGTGGACGGCGCCTCGCGGCGCTCGTGTCGTACTCCCCGTCACCCTACTGCGGGCACAGGGTAGATCGCCTCACCGTACCGCCGTGTTTCCACCGTCACCCCCGGCGGCCTCCGCCGACCCGCCGGCGCGGGTAACCGCAGGTCCGCCGCCCTCCGGTGCGCCCGCAGGTCAGTCCGCCAGCAGCCCGTCGAGCCACGCGCGCCAGCGCGGCGCGTCCCAGGTGGGC
>NZ_JAALDU010000424.1 GCF_014145015.1 Dietzia sp. E1
GTGCCGTTCGTCGAGGCGGTGCGCGGGCGGCACCCGGACGTGCTCATCTCGGTGGACACGTGGCGCGGTGAGGTGGCGCGGCGCGCGCTCGCGGCCGGGGCGGACCTGGTCAACGACACGTGGGCGGGCCACGACCCCGGGGTGCTCACCGCGGCCGGGGAGGCCGGCGCGGGTTTCGTGTGCTCGCACACCGGTGGCGCGGTGCCGCGGACGCGCCCGTTCCGCGTGGGGTACGCCGACGTGGTCCGTGACGTCGTCGAGGAGCTCACGTCCGCGGCCGAGCGCGCGCTGGCCGCCGGGGTGCCGGCCGACGGTGTCCTCATCGACCCGACGCATGATTTCGGCAAGAACACCTTCCACGGACTCGAGCTGCTCAGGCGGATGGACGAGATAGTGGCGGTGGGCCACCCGGTGCTCATGGCGCTGAGCAACAAGGACTTCATCGGCGAGACCTTGGACGCCGGTGTCGACGACCGCGCGGAGGGCACGCTGGCGGCCACGTCGGTCGCCGCCTACCTCGGCGCGCGGGTGTTCCGCACGCACGACGTGCCGGGCGCGTTGCGCGCGCTGGAGATGGTCGCGTCGATCGTGGGCACCCGCCGACCTGCGCGGACGGTACGCGGTCTGGCCTGAGCCGTGTGGGAGACTGGGCGCGGCGGTCGTCACTACAGGAGGGGAGCGCGATGCTCACCATCGTCGTCTACGTGGTCGTGACGCTGATCGTGGCCGCGGGCCTGTTCGCGCTGTCGCTGCTGGTGTTCGGGCGCTCGGAGCTGCTGCCCCCCGTCGAAGCGGGTCATACCGTCACCCGTCTGCCGCAGGGCCCGCTGTCCGGGGACGACATCCGGGCGGTGCGCCTCGGGGTGTCCGCGCGCGGGTACACGATGGCCGAGGTCGACTGGACACTGGAGCAGGCCGCGCTGGAGATCGACCAGTTGCGGGCGCGGCTGGGGGAGACCGCCGTCGGTGACGCGGCGTCTGACGCGGCGTCTGACGGCGCGCCCGTCGGGGCGCCCGTCGGGGCGGATGGTGCGGACGGTCGGTCTGCTACGACGTCCGAGTCGGGCCGGACGCGCTAGAATCTGTTGTATCCACTGGAGCAGTACCGATCGTGGGCACGGGCGCCCGGCAGGGCGCGCCCCGCGGACTAGGACGAAGGGAATCGACCTGATGGCGGCTATGAAGCCCAGGACCGGTGACGGACCGATGGAGGCGGCCAAGGAGGGCCGCGGGATCGTCATGCGCGTCCCTCTCGAGGGCGGCGGTCGACTGGTCGTCGAACTGACCCCCGATGAGGCCAAGTCGCTCGGCGAGGAGCTGACGCAGGCCACCTCTTGATCGATCGTCCCACCGATGCCGGCGCATCCGACCCTCGTGGCGGGTGCGCCGACTCATGTCACCGGAAGGTTCCGCCGATGTCCGATGTCCCCAGCCGTCCCCTGCCCGCGGTCCGTGTCGCGTCCGGCGATGTCCCCGCGAGCGCGCGGCCCGTCGTCGTGCGTCGTCCGGAGGCCGGCCGGATGACGCGCGGCCTGGTGCGGGAGGTCCGCGTGACCGTCCGTGACGGGCGTGCCGCGCTGGAGGTGGAGGTCGACGGGTCGGCGCCGCGTGCGGGGTGGTCGGGCGCCGTGGACCACGGGCTGGGGCATCGCCGCGCGGGTGCGGCGCTGGCGCGTCACCTCCGCGAGGCGAGGTCGGTCGAGCTGGTGGCGGTCGCGGTGCCGGGGGAGGTCCCGACCGACC
>NZ_JAALDU010000425.1 GCF_014145015.1 Dietzia sp. E1
ACGCAATATCCGGTGGCCCCCAAGCCTCCAAATACTCAGAGGATGTCGAACACGTCTCGCCTCGTTTTCTGTGGGTGGACTCGAGTGGGGTATCGGATACGGTCACGGTCGACTACTGTGGCCCGTATCACGGTACGCTACATCAAATATATGTGATCTGAGACGAGAGGGTGACGGATGACCACCACCGAGCCGAAAAAGACGGGGTCCACGTTCGCAAGCCTGGACCCCCGGGACTGCACCGTCCTCGCGGAATACCCGATCGCCGGGCCCGAGGAGGTCGCCCTGGCGGTCGAGCGCGCCCGGGCCGCCGCCCGCTGGTGGCGGAACCAGGGCCCGCGCGGCCGTCGCGAGTGGCTGCTGGAATACAAGCGCGCCATCTCCTCGCGCGCCCAGGAGCTGGCGTCGCTGATCTCCGCCGAGACCGGCAAGCCGGACGAGGACGCGACGCTCGAGGTCATGCTCGCCGTCAGCCACCTGGAGTGGGCGGCCAAGAACGCGGACAAGGTGCTGCGTCGGCGGCCGGTCTCGGCGGGACTGATGATGTCCAACCAGGCCGCGTACGTCGAGTACCAGCCCTACGGGGTGGTCGGGGCCATCGGCCCGTGGAACTACCCGGTGTTCACCCCGATGGGCACGCTGTCCTACGCGATGGCCGCCGGGAACGCCGTCGTGTTCAAGCCGAGCGAGCTCACCCCGGGCGTCGGGGTGTGGCTCGCCGAGGTGTGGGACTCCCTCGGGGCGTCCCAGCCGCTGATCCAGACCATCACCGGCGACGGGTCGACGGGCGCCGCCCTGTGCAGGGCGGGCGTCGACAAGTTGGCCTTCACCGGTTCCGCCGCCACGGGGCGCAAGGTCATGGCGGCCTGCGCGGAGACGCTCACGCCGGTCGTCATCGAGGGCGGCGGCAAGGACGCGCTCCTGGTGGACGCCGACGCCGACCTCGACGCGGCCGCCGACCAGGCGGTGTTCGGCGCGATGGGCAACGCCGGTCAGACCTGCGCGGGCGTTGAGCGGATCTACGTCCACAAGGACGTCCAGGACGCGTTCGTGCAGAAGTTCACGGCCAAGGTCCGGGCGCTGACGCCCGGTAACTCGATCACCTCGAGTTACGGGCCCATGACGCTCCCGGCGCAGGTCGACATCATCCGCCGGCACGTCAAGGACGCGATCGCCCGCGGGGGCAAGGCGGTCCTGGGTGGCGAGGAGTCGGTGGGAGAGAAGATCGTCGAGCCGGTCGTGCTGGTCGACGTCCCGGAGGACTCGAGTGCGGTCACGGAGGAAACCTTCGGCCCGACCGTGGTCATCAACCCGGTCGTGGATCTGGAGGAGGCCGTGGAGAAGGCCAACGCCAGTAGCTACGGGCTCGGCGGGTCGATCTTCACCGGTGACCGCAAGCGCGGGCTCGCGCTGGCCGAGAAGCTCGACGTGGGGATGGTGTCGGTCAACTCGTTCCTGGCGTTCGCCGGTATCCCGGCGTTGCCGTTCGGTGGCTCGGGCGACTCGGGCTTCGGCCGCATCCACGGCGCCGACGGCCTGCGGGAGTTCGCGCGGCCCAAGGCCATCACCGCCCAGAAGTTCTCCGCGCCGCTCAACCTCATGACCATGACCCGCAAGCCGCGCGACATCAAGATCGTCAAGTGGATGCTCGTCAACGTCCAGGGAAAGCTGTGATGTGACATGACCGCCACCACTCCCGAGAGGACCGGGGAGACGACGACGAGGGCCTCGGACTCCGATCGGCCCGCTCTGCCCGGGGTGTTCGGGACGATCCCGGCCGACCTCGTCGTGGACCCGGCAGTCGAACACCCGCTCACGGCGCGGGTCCCGCTCAAGCCCGGGCGGTGGTACTGGCGGGATCTCATCGCGACGCTGGATCCGGTGGCGGACGCGGCGGAGATCCACCGCATCACCTCGACGTACGAGTTCCCGTGGGACTACCAGCGCGCCCTGGAGCTGGCGCTGTACCGGACCTACTGCATCCCGTCGGTGTCGGCCGTGCTGGAGGAGGCGGGTAACTTCCGCGACCACCCGCAGAAGCGGTACGACGACACGGCGCTGCTCATGGTGGAGCTCGTCGAGCACGGCTACGACTCGCCGCGCGGCAAGGAGGCGTTGCGGGTGATCAACCGCCAGCACGCGCGGTACGACATCACGAACGACGACATGCTCTACGTGCTGTCGACGTTCATCTGCGAGCCGCTCGAGTGGATCGACGCGAACGGGTGGCGGCGCCTGCACCCGAACGAGCGCCTGGCCGCGTTCCACTTCTACCGCGGGGTGGGTCAGCGGATGAAGATCGCGGACATCCCCGAGGACATCGGGGAGTTCCGGCGCTGGCGGGACGACTACGAGGCCCGCACCATGCGCTACGCCCCGAGCAACGAGCTGATCGGCACGTACACCCTGGACCTCATGTGTTCCTGGTACCCCGAGGCCGCCCGACCGGTGGTGCGCAAAGTGGTGCAGTCGCTGATCGACGACGACATGACCCGCGCCTTCGGGTTCCCGTGGCAGCCGCCGGCGTTGCGGAAGGCCGCGTACGGGGCGTTGCGCGCGCGGTCGAAGATCGTCCGCTGGATGCCGGTCCGTCGCCGCGAACTGGGCTCGCGCGGGACCGAGAACCGGACATACCCCGGATACCCGGAGGGTTACCGGCCCGCGGACCTCGGGGCGTGCCCGATTCAGCCGCGCGACCGGATGGGCGCGTGCCCGGTGGCGCACGGTTCGCCGGGCGCGGCCACCGACGTGGCCGACGGGCCGGGAGACACCGCGTCGGGAGAGGCCGTGGCGTGACGCTCCGGTCCGCACCGGC
>NZ_JAALDU010000426.1 GCF_014145015.1 Dietzia sp. E1
ACGCCGACGAACACCATGAGCGTGAAAAGGGCGGGCAGCATCCACGTGGTGTTCGTGAGCAGGGCGGCGCCGGCGTCCAGTTCCGCGGCGGCTACGGCGCCGGTCAGCGACGTGGTGATCGTGGTCAGGGTGCTCATGGTGGGGCCTTCCGTCTTTCGCGTCTGTCAGGGATTCGGAGTCCTCGCGTGTCGGGATGGGTGGCGGGCCCGGGGATGTCCCCCGAGGCGCGCGTGCCGGGGGTCGGGGTGCCCCTGATCCTGACCCGGATCTTCGGTCCGCCCGGCGTGAATATGCGGCGGCGGGGGTTATGTTGGTGGGAGTCCCACCCGGCCCCGAGTCTCGAATCGAGTCACCATGAACGAGCAGTACCCGCGGCGGCAGGACGGGCCGTGGACCGAGGGCGGCCACGACGACCGGGACCGCTCGGCGCTGCCGGACCATCTGAACCCCACCGAGCAGTTCCCCACGGCGTCGTACCCGACGGAGCAGTTCCCGAGCGAGCAGTTCCCGACCGAGCGCCTGCCGACCGCCGAGAGCGTCGAGCGCTACGCGGGGCACCGTCAGCCGGAGCCCTACTCCCGACCGTCCGAGCCCCAGCCCTACGGGCGGTCAGTCGAACCGCAGCCGTTCGCCCGACCGGCCGAGCCGCTGGCCCACGAGGGCGGTTTCCCTTACGGCATGCCGCCGGCCGCGCCGTACGGGGCGCCCTCGCCCTACGGGTACGGCGACCCGTACATCCCTCAGCACCTGCACGTGCCCCCGCCGCAGTTCCAGCAGGGCCCGTACCCGCAGCAGTTCGGCTACCCGCCGATGCAGCAGACGGTCTACGTCCACGGCGCCCCGGCGAGGCGGGTCAACCATGCGCTGCACCTGGTACTGACCATCGTGACGTTCGGGCTCTGGCTGCCGGTGTGGATCATCCTGGCGATCGCCAACTCCTGACGCGCCCCGGCCACCGCTCGGTGATGAGCGCGGTCCCCTCGTCGACCCACTGTTCGTCCAGCGCGGCGTCGCGACTGACGAGGAGCCGGAAGATCGCCGCGCCCGCGACGACCTCGGCGAGCACCGGCAGCGGGTCATAGGCGCGGCGGGTCCGGCCGAACCGTGACTCGAACGCGGGCAGGTCGCCGGCCAGCCGCGCGATCATCCGGCAGGCCATGGTGCGGTCGACACTGGCGCGGGGTGGGCAGGTCACGGCGGCCGTAGTGACCTCGGCGGCCTTGGCGGCTGCCGCCGGGCCCGAGCCGGAGTCGCGGGCCATCCGGCTGTTGGCCCGACTGGCGCGGGGT
>NZ_JAALDU010000427.1 GCF_014145015.1 Dietzia sp. E1
AACACCCGGCGGCTCAACGCGCGGTACACGGGCATCCGCGGCGAGACGAACACCGCCGACGGGCCGACGAGACGCCGGGCCTGGTGCGACGGCATCGCCGACCGCGCCCCGAACGCCCGCGCCTCGTACGAACACCCCGCCACCACGCCGCGGCCGCCCTGCCCGCCCACGAGCACCGGCCGACCCCGCAGGGTCGGCCGGGTGAGCTGCTCGCAGGAGGCGAAGAACGCGTCCATGTCGACGTGCAGGACCCAGCGGTCCTGTCCGTCGGTCACCGCCGCCTCCGTCGGCTCACGATCGCGTCCGTCAGGGGTCGGGTCCGGGCCGATCAGACCCGCGCCAGCGTCATCCGGACGCCCTCGGCGAGCTCCACCGCGTCCCCCTCGGCCGCGTCCAGGCCGTCCACCACCGCGAAGTCGGTCGCCAGCACCTCGGCGGCGATGAGCTGCGCGTGCCGATCGGCCCACTCCCGGCGATCGGCCGGCACCGCCATCCGCACACGGATGCGGTCGGAGATGTCGAACCCGGCCGCGCGGCGCGCCTCCTGGATCTCGCGGATGCGGTCCTTGGCCCAGCCCTCCGCCTCGAGCTCCTCGGTCACCGTCAGGTCCAGCACCACCAGGCCGGCGCCGCCGGGCAGCGCGGCAGTCGACTCGGGATCGGAGGCGACGAGGCGGTGCTCGTACTCGCCCTCCTGCAGCTCGATGCCGCCGGCGGTGACCACCCCGTCGACCTCGGTCCAGTCGCCGGTCTTGGCGGCCTTGATGCAGGTCTGGACCTGCTTGCCGAGCCGCGGGCCGGCGGCTCGGGCGTTGACCGCCAGCTCCATCCGGCCGTGCGCGGCCACATCGCTGGTCAGGTGGACCTCACGGACGTTGACCTCGTCGGCGATGATGCCGGTGAACGGCTCCAGCCGCTGCGCGTCCGGCATCGCCACGGTGAGCGAGTTGAGCGGCAGACGCACCCGCAGGTGCTTGGCCTTGCGGATCGAGGACACGGTCGAGCACACGTCGCGCACGGCCTCCATCGCCTCGACCAGCGCGGCGTCGCGCGGCAGCTCGTCCTCTGCCGGCCAGTCCACGAGGTGCACCGACTCCTCGCCGGTGAGCCCGGTCCATACGACCTCGCTCATCAGCGGCAGCAGCGGCGCGGCGAGCCGCATGGTCGTCTCGAGCACCGTGTACAGCGTGTCGAACGCGTCTCGCGAGTCCTGCCCGCTGTCCTCGCCCGCCCAGAACCGGGACCGCGACCGACGCACGTACCAGTTGGTCAACGCGTCGGCGAACAGGCGCAGCTCGTCGCACGCGGCGGCGATGTCCGTGGCGTCCAGGGCCTCGGTCATGGCGTCGCGGGTCGAGGCCAGCCGGGACAGGATGTAGCGGTCCAGCACGTGCTGGGAGTCCGTCCGCCACGTCGCCCGGCGGGAGGCGTACAGCTGGAAGAAGCTGTACGAGTTCCACAGCGGGAGCATGGCCTGGCGGACGCCCTCGCGGATCCCCTGCTCGGTCACCACGAGGTTGCCGCCGCGCAGGATCGGCGAGCTCATGAGGAACCACCGCATGGCGTCCGAGCCGTCGCGGGCGAACACCTCGTTGACGTCCGGGTAGTTGCCCTTGGACTTGCTCATCTTGAGCCCGTCGTTGCCCAGGACGATGCCGTGGGCGGCGACGTGCGTGAACGCCGGGCGGTCGAACAGGGCGGTGGCCAGCACGTGCAGCGTGTAGAACCAGCCGCGGGTCTGCCCGTTGTACTCGACGATGAAGTCGCCCGGGTTGTGGGTCTCGAACCACTCCTTGTTCTCGAAGGGGTAGTGGACCTGCGCGAACGGCATCGACCCGGACTCGAACCAGCAGTCGAAGACGTCGGCGACGCGCCGCATGGTCGACTTGCCCGTCGGGTCGTCCGGGTTGGGTCGGGTCAGTTCGTCGATGTACGGCCGGTGCAGGTCCGTGGGCCGGACGCCGAAGTCCCGCTCGAGCTCGTCCAGCGAGCCGTAGACGTCCACGCGCGGGTAGGCCGGGTCGTCGGACTCCCACACCGGGATGGGCGCGCCCCAGTAGCGGTTGCGGTTGATGTTCCAGTCACGCGCGCCCTCGAGCCACTTGCCGAACTGGCCGTCGCGCACGTGCTCGGGCATCCACGTGATGTGCTCGCGGTTGAGCTCCACCATGCGGTCCCGGAACGCGGAGACCTTGACGAACCACGCGGGCAGCGCCATGTAGATGAGCGGCTGGCCCGAGCGCCACGAGTGCGGGTAGGAGTGCTCGATGGTCTCGTGTCGCAGCAGCCGGCCCGCCGACCGCAGGTCGCGGGAGATGGGGGCGTTGGCGTCGAAGACGAGCTGGCCGGCGTACGGCGGTACCTCCGAGGTGAACTTGCCGTCGGGCCCCACCGGGATGACGAGCTCGATGCCCGCGGCGTCACAGGCCTCCTTGTCCTCCTCACCGAAGGCCGGGGCCAGGTGGACGATGCCGGTACCGGACTCGGTGGAGACGTAGTCGGCCGAGAGCACGACGTGGGAGTTGGGGTGTCCGGCGAAGAAGTCGAACGGCGGGGTGTAGCGCAGGCCCACCAGCTCGGAGCCCTTGACGGTGGTCTCGACCTGGGCGTCGTCACCGAACTCGGCCGCGTAGACGCCGCGGCGCGCCTCGGCCAGCACGAACACGCGGCCGGCGAAGGGCCCCGAGTTGACCCGCACGACCGAGTAGTCGATCTCGGGGTGCACGGCGGCGGCGAGGTTGGACGGCAGGGTCCACGGCGTGGTGGTCCACACGAGGGCCTCGGCCCCGTGGAACGGGCTGTCCTGCGGCGCCTCGAGCGGCAGTCCCACGGTGACGGCCGGGTCCTGGCGCATCTTGTAGGCGTCGTCGAGCCGGGTCTCCTGGTTGGACAACGGTGTCTGCTCGTACCAGGAGTACGGCAGGACGCGGAAGCCCTTGTAGACGAGACCCTTGTCGTAGAGCTGCTTGAAGGCCCACAGGACGGACTCGGTGAAGTCGATGTCGAGGGTCTTGTAGTCGTTGTCGAAATCCACCCAGCGGGCCTGGCGGTGGACGTACTGTTCCCACTCGTCGGTGTACTGCAGCACCGACTTCTCGCACGCGGCGTTGAACTCGGCCAGACCCATCTCGAGGATCTGGGACTTCTCGGTGATCCCGAGCTGCTTCTCGGCCTCGAGTTCGGCCGGCAGTCCGTGGCAGTCCCAGCCGAAGCGGCGTTCCACCTTGTAGCCGCGCATGGTGCGGTAGCGCGGGACGACGTCCTTGACGTAGCCGGTGAGCAGGTGGCCGTAGTGGGGCAGGCCGTTGGCGAAGGGCGGGCCGTCGTAGAAGACGTACTCCTCCGCGTCCGCCCGGTTACGGATGGACTCGCGGAAGGTGTCGCGCTCGTCCCAGCGGGCGAGAACCGTCTCCTCGAGGGCCGGGAACGAGGGGGTCTGTGATGTGGTGCCGCCGGTGAGGTCGACGATCGGGTACGCGCTGCCGGTGGCACCGCCCTCGGCGTCGCCGGACGCCGGGTCGGCGGATTCGCGGTTCACGGGCTCGGTGCTCATGGGGGCGGACTCCTCGCATACGGGGCCCGCACGAGTTCGCATCCGTGGGGCCGGTCAGGCCTGCGCTCGGGGACGATCCGGCGGCGCCCAGCGCGCTACCGTCCGCGGTACCACCCCGTTTGGCGACGACGTGCGACGCCCACTCGTGGGTCGGGCTGTGACGGGCTCCCCCGTTCGGTTCTACTGAGCGGGTCCCGAAGCGGGGCCGCGCCGTTCTTCCGAGCGCTCCCCGGTGATGGCCGGATCATCGCGCGTCCGGCTCGGGGCCGGACGGTGTCCGATATTACCCGTCGGCCCGGACGTCCGCCTCTTCCGAGGTCCCGCGGCCACGCGTGTCACGCTCACCGCGCCCCTGGATGAGGTCGATCACCAGCAGCAACAGCCCCACCGCTCCCACGACGATGCACGCCCAGGCCCACCCGATCTGACCGGTCGCGACCGCGGCGACGAGAAAGCCGAAGCCGAGGATCGTCAGTCCGAGCGCGGCGACGAGCATCCGTGCCTCCTGGGGGCGGTGCGTGGTGACAGGGGATGCGCGCGACGCACTGTGGCGCGCACCTCGTGCCGTCGAATATACGTCGGTCCCCGCACCCTGGGCAGGGGCGGGGACCGTTCGCGCCGCGCGGATCGGGCGCGTCACGCGCGAGGGGTCAGTCGGCGCGGTGGCCGCCGTCCTTCTTGGTCGTCTGATCGGCGGCGCCACCGGCACCACCGGCGTCGGCGGGGGCCGCCGGGGCGGCGGAGCCCGTCTTGCCGAGTTCGGCGAGCTGGTTCTCGAGGTAGCTGGTGAGGCGGCTGCGGTAGTCCTTCTCGAACGTGCGCAGCTGGTCGATCCGGCTCTCCAGCACACCGCGCTGCTGGTTGATGGTCGCCATGATCTCGGTGTGCTTGCGCTCGGCGTCGGCCTGCAGGGCGTCGGCCTTGGCCTGCGCCTCCTTGACCTGCTGCTCGGAGCGGGCCTGGGCGTCCTTGACGATGCCGTCGGACTTGCTCTTGGCCTCGGCGAGGAGCTTGTCCGCCTCGCGGCGGGCGTCGCCGACCATCTTCTCGGACTGCGCCTTGGCGTCGTTGACCAGCTTCTCGGACTGGGTCCGGGCATCGCCGACCAGGCGGTCCGACTCGCTGCGGGCCTTGGCCATGAGCCCGTCGGACTCCTTCTTGGCCTCGCCGGTCAGACGGTCGGCCATCTCCTGGGCCATGGCCAGGACGCGGGCGGCGCGCAGGTGCGTCTCGTTGTTGGCGGCACCGTCGTCCTCGCGCTTGCCCAGCGACGGGGTCGCGGCGGCGGGAGCAGGGGTGGTGGGCGCGGGCGCCGGGGCGGGAGTCGGCGCGGGGGTGGGCGTCGGGGCCTGCGCGGCTGGGGCGGCGGCACCCGATCCGCCACCGGAGGACTTGCCGGCCTCGTCAGCGGCCTTGCGCGCCTTCTCGAGGTCGCGGGTCAACTCCTCGACCCGCTGCCGGAGATCTTCGTTGTCCGAGACGAGTTCCGCGAGCTCCGTCTCGACCAGGTCCAGGAACTGGTCGACTTCGTCCTCGTTGTAGCCACGCTTGCCGATCGGTGGCTTGGAGAACGCGACGTTGTGCACATCGGCTGGTGTCAACGGCATGGGATACCCCTCGTGGTCGTCTCGGGTGCCGGTCCGGCGTTCTCGCACCGGACCCACGACTTCATTACTACCTTAACGGTGGCCAATCTAGTCACAACCGGCCCGCGCGTCACCAGCGGCCGTGGTCCGGGACGGTGAGCCGGGGCCGCCCTGCCGGCCGCCGCGCGGCCCGGACGGTCTAGATGAAGGCCAGGATGACGACCCGCAGCACCATGAGGATGATGAAGAGGACCAGGACCGACAGGTCCAGGGAGACCTGACCCAGGCGGACCGGCTTGATGACCTTCCGCAGCGCCTTGACCGGCGGGTCCGTGATGGTGAACAGCCATTCCAGCACCACCGCGAGGACACCCTTCGGGGTCCAGCTGCGGGAGAACGAGGCGATCATCTCCACCACGATCCGGCCCAGCAGCAGGAACCAGAAGACCTCGATCACGTAATAGAGGACCAGCAGAATCAACGTCACGCTTCAACCCTACTGTCCCGGGCCGTCGCGGCGCCCGAGGGCACCCTATGCCCGCCGACGGGCCGGCCGGTCAGCGGCGGAAGGCGCCGTTGACGGCGTCGCGGACCTCGGCCTCGGTGAGGTCCATGCCGGCGGGCTGCAGGAGGAAGGTGCGCTCGCGGTCGGCGACCTTCTCCATGCGGCCGTCGAGGCCGAAGACGAGGCCGGCGGCGAAGTCGACCATGCGTCGGGCGTCGCCGGACGCCATCGTGGACAGGTCCAGGACGACCGCGCGTCCGGCGCGGAAGTGCTCGCCGAGGCTCTTGCCGTCACCGAAGCCGCGGGGCCGCTCGACGACGGTCTCGGGCACGGTGACGAGCCCGTCCTCGACGAAGTCCTCCTCCGGCGCGAGGGCGACGGCACCGCGGGTGGCGGGCACACCGCGGAGGTTGGCGCGCGCGCCGGCCTCGGCCGCGTGGTAGCGG
>NZ_JAALDU010000042.1 GCF_014145015.1 Dietzia sp. E1
GTCCACGGCCTGGTCGGCGTCCACGAGCCCGGCTCGGGCGCGGGCGTCGAGCACGTCGATCGGCAGGGCGGACATCCGCGCGGTGTCGTCGCCGGGGATGTCGCGGGCGTCCTCGGCCTGCCGTGCGGTGCGGGCGGCGCGCCGTCGGCGGGTGACCAGGACCAGGACGACGACGAGGACGACGATCCCCGCGATCCCCGCGATGATCGCGAACGGCGAGATCTCGGAGCCGGAGCCCTGCCGCTCGAGTCCGTCGGCGGCACCGATGACAGCCCCGGCCCAGTCGTCGTTCGCCAGGCGCGGCTCGATGTCGCGGTCGGCGATCTGCTGGGCGGTCCGCTGGTCGTCGGCGGGGGAGCGCTCCGGGTCGTCGAACTCGAACCAGTACCTGCCGTCCTGCACGGCCACCACGAGCAGCGCGTCGGAGGCCCCCAGGTCGGACAGCTCCCTGGTCTGCCGCGACCACTGCTCGACCGGGATGCCGTCGAGGGTGTCGACGAAGGTCACCCACAGCTGTATCTGGTCGGTGGAGCGCAGTTCCGCCAGTCGGCTCTCCACGTCGCGGGTGTCGCCTCCGAGCACGCCCGCGGAGTCGGTGAACTGCTGCCGCAGGTTCGACGGCGGCTCCGCGGAGGCGCCGGGTGTACCCCACGCTGTCAGGCAGACCAGGAGCGCGGCGAGGACCGAGGCCGCCGCGAGGTGAAGGCGGCGGAGGGCGACGGGGGTGGCCGGACGGGGTGAAGCGGCGATCATGAGCCCAGCGTATCGGCCCCGGAGAGGGGCCACGCCGGTCCGCCGCGCGGGCGGCTACTCTGGGCGCATGGCAGGGCGGATTCCGGAGCAGGACATCGCCGCGATCCGCGAACGCACCCGTATCGAGGAGATCGTCGGCGAGTACGTGGCGCTGAAGCCGGCGGGCGCGGACTCGCTCAAGGGGCTGTCCCCGTTCAAGGACGAGAAGACCCCCTCGTTCCACGTGCGTCCGCAACACGGCTACTTCCACTGTTTCTCCACGGGTGAGGGCGGTGACGTCTTCGCGTTCCTCATGAAGATGGAGCACATCGGTTTCGTCGAGGCGGTCGAGCAGCTGGCCGACCGGATCGGCTACCGCATCTCCTACGAGGGCGGCGGGCAGGTGGTCCAGCGCGACCGCGGCACGCGCTCCCGGCTGGCGCAGGCCAACGCGGCGGCGCAGAAGTTCTACGCGGAGCGGCTCGCGCAGGACCCGGAGGCTGAGACGGCGCGGACGTTCCTCACCGACCGCGGCTTCGACATGGCCCAGGCGCAGCACTTCGGCTGCGGCTACGCCCCCGCCGGCTGGGACACCATGAGCAAGCACCTCATGCGGCAGGGCTTCGAGCCCAAGGAGCTGGAGGCGGCGGGGCTGTCCAAGACCAGTTCGCGGGGGACGCTCATCGATCGCTTCCACCGCCGGCTGCTGTGGCCGATCCGCAACCTGGCCGGCGAGGTGATCGGCTTCGGTGCGCGCAAGCTGTTCGAGGACGACACCCTGGGCAAGTACATGAACACGCCCGAGACCATGCTCTACAAGAAGTCGCAGGTGCTGTTCGGGCTGGACCTGGCCAAGCGGGAGATCGCCTCGCAGCGGCGCGCGGTGGTGGTCGAGGGCTACACGGACGTCATGGCGATGCACGCGGCGGGCGTGACCACGGCGGTCGCGGCGTGTGGCACGGCGTTCGGCGAGGATCACCTGTCCACGTTGCGGCGGCTGATGCTCGACGACAACTACTTCCGCGGCGAGATCATCTACACCTTCGACGGTGACGAGGCGGGCAAGAAGGCCGCCCTGCGGGCGTTCTCGGGCGATCAGCAGTTCTCGGGCCGGACCTTCGTCGCGGTGGCCCCGCCGGGGCTCGACCCGTGTGATCTGCGTCAGACCAAGGGCGACGTCGCGGTGCGGGACCTGGTGTCGGCGCGGGTTCCGATGTTCGAGTTCGCGATCCGGTCGATGCTGGAGGAGTACGACCTCGACCACGCCGAGGGGCGCGTGGAGGCGCTGCGGCGCACGGTGCCGGTGGTGGCGGACATCCGCGACTCGTCACTGCGGGACGAGTATGCGCGTCAGCTCGCCGGGTGGGTGGGGTGGGACGACCCGGCGACCGTGGTGCGCCGGGTCCGCGAGGAGTCACGTAAGAAGGGCCGGGCACGCTCGGCCGGGGCGGGTCCGGGTCCGCGCCGGCGCGGGCCGGGCGGACCGGGTGGGGGAGCCC
>NZ_JAALDU010000428.1 GCF_014145015.1 Dietzia sp. E1
GCGCGGCACCGGCCGTCGCGGCGCCGACTGCCGGGCGGTAGGCCGCGCCGGGCGGGTCGGGGCCCGCCGAGAAGAGGATCTCGCCTGTATCGCCCGAGTGGAATGGTGCGAAAATCTCTTCTCGACGGGGCCGCGGGGTCAGCGGCGGTCAGCGGCCGAGCGAGCCCATCGGCAGCGACCCCGAGCCCAGGGAACCCCCGCCCAGGGAGCCCGAGCCGAGCGAGCCCGTGCCGCCGGAGAAGCCGTCGCGCCAGGCCACGACCGTTGACGGACGCGGCTGGGAGTCGCCGCCGTCGGGCCAGTGCGAGGCCGGGTTCTCGATCGACGCGCCGTCCATCTCGCCCGGGTGCTGGACGTTGACGATCGCGCGATCCTTGAACACCAGCGGACCGCAGGTCTCCGCCCCGATCGGGACCGTGAGGAACAGCTTGGTCTCACCGCGGTTCGGCCCCTCGGTGGCCACCGAGTAGAGGCCGTCGTTGAAGCCGAGTGCGTTCCCGTCCGTCGACACCCACAGTCCGCCGGCGGGGTCGAACGCGACGTTGTCCGGGCACGAGATCGGGCTGACCTTGGACTTGTCGAAGCCGCCGAAGTAGGAATCGGCCTCGGCGGGATCACCACACACGAGCAGCAGGTTCCAGCCGAAGGTGGTGCCTTCGTGGTCGTCGGTGATCTCGACGACCTGACCGTGCTTGTTGTTGTGCCGGGGGTTGGCCTCGTCGGCCGCGGCCCGGCCGGCGCCGCCGCGCTGGGAGTTGTTGGTCAGCGCCATGTACACCTTTCCGGTGGTGGGGCTGGGCTCCACGTCCTCGGGCCGGTCCATCTTGGTGGCGCCGACCTTGTCGCCGGCCATACGCGTGTGCACGGCGACCTGCTCGGTCGTCATGCCCTCGACGTGCGAGACGGCCTTGCCGTCGGCGTTGACGGTCATGAGCGGGATCCAGGTGCCGGAACCGTCGAATGCGCCGTCGGACGGCAAGGTGCCCGAGCCGTCGATCTCGGACGCGGGCGAGTTGCCGGAGAAGGTGGCCACGTAGAGGGTGCCCTCGTCGAGGATCCGCATGTTCTCGGCCCGCGCGGCCCGGGTGTTGCCGGGGACGATCCGGCGGCTGGAGACGAACTTGTAGAGGTAGTCGAAGCGCTCGTCGTCACCGGAGTAGGCCACGACGGTCCCGTTGGCGGTCACGTGGATGCTCGCGCCCTCGTGCTTGAAGCGGCCCATGGCCGAGTGCTTGACCGGCGTCGAGTCGGGATCCCAGGGATCGACCTCGACGACGTAGCCGAAGCGGTTGACCTCGTTGGGCTCCTTCGCCAGGTCGAAGCGGTCGTCGAACCGCTCCCACAGCCGGCCGGAGGGGGAGACGCTGATGCCGTAGCGGCTCAGCTGCGCGCGGCGCTCGGTGTCGGTGACCGAACCGGAGGTGCCGAAGTACTGGTTGAAGTTCTCCTCGCCGGAGAGCACGGTGCCCCACGGGGTGTGCCCGCCCGCGCAGTTGTTCAGCGTGCCCAGGACGCGCGTGCCGGTCGGGTCGGCGGTGGTCCGGGTGAGCGGGCCGACGGCGGGACCGCGCAGCTCGAACGGGGTGGTGGCGGTGATGCGACGGTTGTAGGAGCCCATGACGGGGTCGAGGCCGCCGTCGGAGGAGCGGGTGGCCAGCTCGACGACGGTCAGCCCGTGTGCGGCCCATGCGATCTCGACCTGCTCGCGGGTGGGGTTCGCGGAGTCGTAGCCACGGAACATCGTGGGCTCGGTGGTGTACTCGTGGTTGACGGTGAGCAGGTAGCGGCCGTCGCGGTCGTCCATCGGGAACATCACGGCGAGGTCGCAGTTGTAGCCGTACTGCATGGCCTGGGCGGCCGCGGTCTGGTTCTCGAAGTCAAACTCCGGGGCGCCGGGCAGCACGGGGTCGCCCCAGCGGATCACGACGTCACTGGAGTAGCCCTCGGGGACGGTCACAGCGTCGGCCTTGTTGGG
>NZ_JAALDU010000429.1 GCF_014145015.1 Dietzia sp. E1
CCTGCGGGCCGCCCGGACGGTGTCGATCGCGCAGTTCGGCTCGACCCGGTCGATCAACGCGGGCGTGGCCGCCGGCATCGCCATGCACGCGTGGATCCGGGAGCACGCCGCCTATTGATTTTCGATAGGTTTCAGTTCATAGTCGGTGCATGAACATCGAAAGACGGGCGGTTCTGCCGCTCCGGATCTGTCTCGTGGTGCTGTTCGCGGTGCTCCTCCTGCTGGAGGTGATGTCCCTGCCGGGGCAGTTCGCCCACATGGCCGAGACGAACCCCGAGTCCGCGCACCTGCGGTGGCCGCTCACGGCGGTGTCGATCTTCCTGGTCGTCTGCATCCAGGTCGTGGTGGTGGCCACCTGGAAACTGCTCTCCCTCGTCGAATCGGATCGCATCTTCACCGAGGCCTCTCTGATCTGGGTGGACGTGATCCTCTGGGCGATCGTCGCCGCCTGGGTGGTGCTCGTGTCCGTGCTCGGCCTTGTCGGGTTCACCGCGGACGATCCCGGGCTGCCGCTGCTGCTCTTCGTCGTCGTCGTCATCATCACCGTCGCCGCGCTGCTCATGGTGGTCATGCGCGCCCTCCTCCGGCAGGCCACCGGCCTGCGCTCGGAGATGGACACGGTGATCTGATGCCGATCGTCGTGCGGATCGACGTGGAACTCGCCAAGCGCAAGATGAGCGTCGGCGAGTTCGCGGAACGGGTGGGACTCACACCGGCCAACGTGGCGGTGCTGAAGAACGGGCGCGCCAAGGCGGTGCGGTTCAGCACGCTCGAGGCCATGTGCCGGGTGCTCGAGTGTCAGCCCGGTGACCTGCTGGAATGGGTGGGGGACGAGGGATGAGGACCGTCGCGGGCATGACAGACGGCGCGGGCGTGAGGAGCGCGGTGGAGTTCGGGGCGGCCCTCGCCGCGGTGCTGATCGTGGTGGCGCTGGGCGGGATGGCCGTCGTGTACGGCGAGGCCGACGACTCCCCGGGGCTGCAGGGGATCGGCGTGCTGATGGTGATCGCCGCGGTCGTGTGGGCCCTGCGCTGGCGGACCTCAGGCGGCCGGCGCGGCCGGGCCGTTGCGGATGCGGGCGACGAGCTTCGGTCCCGCGGTGACGAGCATCGGTAGCACCGACACCAGCACGATCCCGATGAGGATCAGGTCGATGTGCTCCTTGATGAACGTGAGCCGGCCCAGCCACGCGCCCAGCGCCGTCACGCCGGCCGCCCACAGCAGGGCGCCCACGACGTTGAACGAGACGAACACCCGGTAGCGCATCCCGGCCATGCCCGCGACGAGCGGCGCGTACGTGCGCACGATGGGCACGAACCGGCACAGGATGATCGTCGCCGGGCCCCACTTCTCGAAGAACTCGTGGGCCTCGTGGATGTAGGCCTGCTTGAAGATCCGACCGTCGGGCCGCTCGCGCAGGTGATGGCCCCAGCGGTTGCCGATGAAGTAGCCCGCCTGATCGCCGAGGAACGCCGCGATCGGCGCGGTCACCAGCACCACCCACAGGGGCGCGAACGGGTCGGCCTGTTGGGTGAGCAGCCCGGCGGTGAACAGGAGCGAATCGCCGGGCAGGAACGGGAACAGCAGGCCGGACTCGATGAAGACCACGGCGAGCAGGGCCGGGAGGATCGCGTTCCCGAACGGCCCGGTGCCGGACAACCAGAACTCGGGATCCATGAATCCCGGGCCGATCGCCAGGACCTGGGGGGCCTGCTCGGCCAAGAGATGCACGTTCACCCCGGAAGCATAATCCCGGGCTGCCGGATCCGATGGCACGCGCGACCGCCGCTGCGGCAGACGCCGCTACGGTGGGGTCGTGGCCCCCATCGCACTGCCGGACCAGCTCCGACTGTCCCTGCTGGACAGGTCCCGGACCCGCGACGGCGAGTCCCACGCCGAGGCGATCGAGGCGACGCTGCGCCGCGCCGAGCACGCCGACGAGCTGGGCCTGCACCGGTACTGGACCGCCGAACACCACGCCGTTCCCGGCATCGCGAGCGGCAGTCCGCCGCTGCTCATCGCGGCCGCCGCCGCCAGGACAGCGCGCATCCGGCTCGGCTCGGGCGGGGTGATGCTGCCCAATCACCGCCCGCTGGTCGTGGCCGAGCAGTTCGCCATGCTCGAGGCCATGCACCCGGGCCGCATCGACCTCGGCGTCGGACGGTCGCTCGGCTTCACCGCCCCGGTCCGCGAGGCGCTCGGCGTGAGCGAGTACGACACCGACGCGTTCGAGCGCGACATCACCGCCGTGCGGGACTTCCTCCACGGCCGCGGGCCGGTCACCGCGCTGCCGGTGGTGGACGACCCGCCGCCGATGTTCGTCCTGGCCACCGGCCGCGGCCTGGAGGTCGCCGCGCGCGCCGGC
>NZ_JAALDU010000430.1 GCF_014145015.1 Dietzia sp. E1
ACAGCACCCTGGAAAAAGCCATCCTCCACGCCCTACACGAGCACCTCGACGAACTGCTCCAACCACCACCACCGTTCTGAGAGCGCTCTTCTCGGGCGGCGCGGGTCCGGGCGCAGTGCGGTCTAGGGGACTTACGGGTGGTGAGAGCGCTCGATTCGGTTAGGTGACCCTTGTTAGACAGACCAGTCTGTTCTGACTATTCTCGCCGCCATGACCGATACTGCAGCCGCCCCCCGTACCGCTCGTCCCGCGCGCGCGGCCAAGCCACAGGGGCAGTGGAAGATCGACGGCAAGCTCACGCTCAACCACAACGAGCAGTTTAAGCTCGAGGACGACGCCCTCAACGTGCGCCAGCGCATCCTGGACACGTACTCCAAGGAGGGCTTCGACTCGATCCCGTCGGACGACCTGTCGGGCCGTATGCGCTGGTGGGGTCTCTACACGCAGCGCAAGCAGGGCCTCGACGGCTCCCGCACCTCGAAGCTCGAGGCCGACGAGCTGCAGGACAAGTACTTCATGATGCGCGTCCGCACGGACGGTGGCGCGGTCACCACCGACCAGCTGCGCGTGCTGGCCGGCATCTCGACCGACTTCGCCCGCGGCACGGCCGACATCTCCGACCGGCAGAACATCCAGTACCACTGGATCGCCATCGAGGACGTCCCCACCATCTGGCAGCGGCTCGAGGACGTGGGTATCGACACCGTCGAGGCGTGCGGCGACTGCCCCCGCGTCATCCTGGGCAGCCCGGTCGCGGGCGTCGCGGAGAATGAGATCCTCGACCCCACCCCGGTGATCGAGGAGATCAAGGCCAAGTACATCGGGACCCCCGAGTTCTCGAACCTGCCCCGCAAGTTCAAGTCCGCCATCACCGGCCACCCGAGCCTCGACGTGGTCCACGAGATCAACGACATCTCGCTGGTCGGCGTCGAGCACCCCGAGCTCGGCCCCGGCTACGACCTGTGGGTCGGCGGCGGCCTGTCGACCAACCCCCAGCTGGCGACCCGCATCGGCGTGTTCGTCCGCCAGGAGGAGGCCGCCGAGGTGTGGGCCGGCGTGGTGGGCATCTTCCGCGACTACGGCTACCGCCGCATGCGCACCCGCGCCCGCCTGAAGTTCCTCATCAAGGACTGGGGCGCCGAGAAGTTCCGCCAGGTCCTGCAGGACGAGTACCTCGGCCGCGAGCTCCCCGACGGCCCGGCTCCCGAGCGAGGCGTCGGCTCCGGTGACCACGTGGGCGTCTACGAGCAGAAGGACGGCCGCTTCTACGTGGGCGCCGCCCCGACCGTCGGCCGCGTCGGCGGCGAGAAGCTCGCGCAGGTCGCCGACCTCGCCGAGGCCGCCGGCTCGCACCGCGTGCGCTTCACCCCGCACCAGAAGCTGCTCGTGCTGGACGTCGAGCCGGACAAGGTCGACCAGCTGGTCGAGGGCCTGGCCGCGATCGGGCTGTACGCCCGCCCGAGCTCCTTCCGTCGCGCCACCATGGCGTGCACGGGCATCGAGTTCTGCAAGCTCGCCTTTGTCGACACCAAGGACACCGCCACCTCGCTGGTGGACGAGCTCGAGCGTCGCTTCGCCGACGACGCGCCGCTGCGCACGCCGCTGTCGATCCACCTCAACGGCTGCCCCAACAGCTGCGCGCGCATCCAGACCGCCGACATCGGCCTCAAGGGCCAGCTCCTCGACGGCGACACCCCCGGCTTCCAGGTCCACCTGGGCGGCGGGCTGGCGTCGCAGGACCAGGAGTCCGGCGGCCTCGGCCGCACGGTCCGCGGCCTGCGCGTGCCGTCCGCGGAGCTGCCCGACTACGTCGAACGCGTGATCCGCAAGTACATGGAGACCGGTGCTAGCGGCGAGACCTTCGCCGAGTGGGCGCACCGGGTGGACGAGGAGGTCCTCGTATGACCGCAGTGAGCCTGGAACTGCTGCCCCGCAGCACCGTCCTCACCCCCGGCCCCGGCCGCAAGCGCACGACCGAGGAGCTCAAGGCCATCGCCGAGGAGGCCGGCCGCCGCTTCGACGACCGCGGCCTCTACGGCAACCACTCCGAGATCGACCCGGCAGAGGTGCTGGCCTGGGCGGGGGAGACCTTCGGTGACGCGCTCGCGGTGGCGTGCTCCATGGCCAACACGGTCGTGCCCGAGATGACAGCGCAGCACGCCCCCGGCGTGGACGTGCTGTTCCTCGACACCAGCTACCACTTCTCCGAGACCGTCGGCGTCCGCGACGCCCTCGCCGCCACGCCCGGCCTCAACGTGGTGGACGTGCGCAGCCCGGCGACCCGCGAGGAGCACGAGGCCGCCCTCGGCCCGCGCCCCTACGAGACCGACCCCGAGATGTGCTGCCGCCTGCGCAAGGTCGAGCCGCTCGACGCCGCCCTGTCCGGGTACGAGGCGTGGATCACCGGCCTGCGCCGCGTCGACACCGACCACCGGGCCGGCGCGGCCGTGGTCGAGTGGGACGAGAAGCACTCCATGGTCAAGATCAACCCGCTGGTCGCGTGGACCATGGAGCGCGTCCACGACTACGCCGCCGAACACGGCTGCCTGCTCAACCCGCTGCTCGACGACGGCTACCCGTCGATCGGCTGCGAGCCCTGCACCCGCCGCGTCGAGGCCGGCGCCGACCCGCGGTCCGGCCGTTGGGCGGGCTCGTCCAAGACCGAGTGCGGCATCCACCTGTGACCACCGCGGTCTCGCCGGCGGCGCCGCAGGCCCCGACCGCGCCCACGCTGGACGGGCT
>NZ_JAALDU010000431.1 GCF_014145015.1 Dietzia sp. E1
AGACCGAACGCCAGCGAGCCGATCACGAAGACCCCGGTGGTCCCGAAGGTGCGCTCGAGGGCACCCTGCAGGACGCCCCGGAACGCGAACTCCTCGGGCAGGACGGTCATCAACGGGATGAGCACGAGCGCGGAGAACACCGCCATCCGCAGGTCCGAGTAGCGCTCGGAGAGGAAGAACGGGCTGGTCGCCGGGATGAGGCACCCGGCCGTCACCACCGCTGTCACCGCCACGGTCGCGGCGAGGCCGTACGCCAGTCCGCGCGGCATGTGGCGCAGGGACAGGCCCAATTCGGCCCAGTGCATGCCGCGGGCCTTGACCACCACGACCATCACGAGCACGGCCAGCGGCACGATCCACTCGCGGTACGGCAGTTGCGCCAGATTCGCGGTGAGGTTGATGGCCACCAACGTCCCCAGGACCCCGACGACCCCGACCACCCCCCGGAGGCGAGAGCGGTCGAACAGGACGCGGTCGTGCGTGATGCGGTCGTGCGGTGACATCGTCCCGACGATACCTCGCGCCGGGTCCGTACCGGGGGTATGGTGACGCGCACAACGGCTCTCGTCCCTCGACGACCGCTCCGGCACACGGTGGTGTCCGCCATGACCACGGTGACGATGACCGCGTCCCGCGCCCTGACCGGCGCCCGCCGCAGGGTGGGCCTGGTGGTCCGCTCGAGGATCGCCGGCGACGACGCCGACGCCCGCCGGCACCAGATCTGGCTGTCCGAGGGCGAACGGTGGAACTCGCCCGACGACGCCATCTGCCGCGTCAACGGGGACGCCTCGATGTTCGCCGCCGGACTGACCGCGCTCCTGCTGCAATCCCTGCACCCCGGTGCCATGGCCGGGGTCGCCGACCACAGCGACTACCGCGGTGACCCGTGGGGCCGCCTGCAGCGCACCTCGCAGTTCATCGCGACCACCACCTTCGGGACCATCCCCGACGCCTCCGCCCTCATCCGCGCCATCAACGGCGCGCACCGGACGGTCGTGGGCACCGACCACCGCGGACGCCCCTACGACGCCCGCGACCCCCACCTGCTGCGTTGGGTGCACGTGGCCGAGATCTGGAGCTTCCTCGAGTGCCACCGCCTATACGGGCGCGAGAAGCTGTTCGCCTCCGATCGGGACGACTACGTGCGCCAGGCCGCGCGGACCGGCCTCATGCTCGGCGCGAGGGACGTACCCCTGACCGTTCGTGAGCTCGAGGACGCCCTCGAGTCCTACCGTCCCGAGCTGGAGGCCTCCCCCGCCGCGCTCGACGCCCGCCGCTTCCTCCTCGACGGTCCGCCGATGGCGTGGACCGACAAGCCCGCGTACGCGCTCCTGCGGGCGGGCGCCGTCGCGGCGCTGCCCGGCTGGGCGCGCGCGATGCTGGAGCTGCCCGCGGGGCCGCTCGGT
>NZ_JAALDU010000432.1 GCF_014145015.1 Dietzia sp. E1
CGAGCTCGCCCTACGCAGCGGTGGCGCGGGCGTGGCGGACCGCGGGTTCGGTCGCCACGTAGACCGTGCCGTCGCCGGCGACCCGGGCGGGGAACACCGAGATCCCGCGGGAGGGGTCGTCGAGGCCGCGACCGTCCTCGAGCGCGTACGCCTGCTTGCCGATGGGCGAGATCACCGCGGGGACGCCGGCGCGGTCGCCCACGAGCCCGCGGCTCATCACGGCCGCCCGGGCGACGGGATCGATGTTGCAGACGGCGTGCACCTCGCCGTCGTCGAGCGTGTACACCGCCACTTGCCGCCCGTCGGGCAGCAGGGCGGCGACACCGCGCCCGGCGATGAGGCGGTCGATCGCGCAGACGGCGATCTCGGGGGTGGTGCCGGTGTGGGCGGGGCGGGACAGGGTTGCTGTCATGGCGGACTCCTCGGGTGTGGGCGGGTGTGGGCGGGTGGATGTCGGGTCGACGATGTGGACGACGGGGGCCGGCCGCGGGCGGATTCGGATCGGGCCGGTCGCGGGGGCGGGGTCAGCTGCGGACGGGCATGGCGGGCGAGCCGAGCAGCACCGGCACCTTGCGGCCGTCGCGCTGCTCGAACTGCACGGTGGGGTCCGGGGCCTCGGGGGCGTTGACGAACGAGACGAACCGGGCGAGCTTGTCGGGGTCGTCGAGAACGGCCGCCCACTCGTCCACGTAGCCGGCGACGTGCGCCTCCATGCGTTCCTCGAGTTCGGCGGCCAGGCTGAGCGAGTCGTCGCACACGACCTCCCGCAGGTGGTCGAGCCCGCCCTCGAGCGCCTCGAGCCACGGCGCCATGCGCTGCAACCGCTCGGCCGTCCGGACGTAGAACATCACCGTGCGGTCGATGTAGCGGATGAGCTGGTCGTCGGTGAGGTCGCCGGCCAGCAGCTGGGCGTGCCGCGGGGTCGCGCCGCCGTTGCCGCCCACGTAGAGGTTCCAGCCGTTCTCGGTGGCGATCACGCCGACGTCCTTGCCGCGGGCCTCCGCGCACTCGCGCGCACACCCGGACACGGCCATCTTGATCTTGTGCGGCGCCCGCAGTCCGCGGTAGCGGGTCTCCAGCAGCACCGCCATCGCGACCGAGTCCTGCTGCCCGTACCGGCACCAGGAGGTGCCCACGCAGCTCTTGACCGTGCGCAGAGACTTGCCGTAGGCGTGCCCCGACTCCATGCCGGCGTCCACGAGCCGCCGCCAGATGGCGGGGAGTTCCTCGACGCGCGCGCCGAAGAGGTCGATCCGCTGGCCGCCGGTGACCTTGACGTACAGGTCGTGGTCGCGCGCGATCTCGCCGATCACGATGAGCTGCTCGGCCGTCACCTCCCCGCCGGGCATCCGGGGGACCACCGAGTAGGTGCCGTTCTTCTGGATGTTGGCCAGGAAGTGGTCGTTGGTGTCCTGCAGCGAGGCCTGCTCGCCGTCGAGGACGTGGTCGGAGCTGGTCGAGGCGAGGATCGAGGCGACGGTGGGCTTGCAGATGTCGCAGCCGGCGCCGCGGCCGAAGCGCCCGATCAGGCCGGAGAAGGTCCGGATCCCGGTGACCGTGACGATCTCGAACAGCTCCGAGCGGGACTGGTCGAAGTGCTCGCACAGTGCCGTGGACTGCTCGACCCCCTCGGCCTCGAGCACCTGACGCATGAGCGGTAGGCACGACCCGCACGAGGTGCCGGCGCGGGTGCACGCCTTGAGTGCCGGGACGTCGCACGCCCCGCCGCAGATCGCGTCGCGCAGCGTGCCCTTGGTGACGGCGTTGCAGGAGCAGATCTGGGCGTCGTCGGGAAGCGACTCCACGCCGACACCGCCGCCGTCCGCCGCGGCGCCCGGGGTGATGAGGGACAGGGGATTCGACGACGGCAAGGTGCGCCCCAGCAGCGGCTTGAGCAGCTGGTACGGGCCAGCGTCCCCGACGAACACCCCGCCGAGCAGCGTCAGGGCGTCGTCGCTGAGGACGAGTTTGGAGTAGGTGCGGGTGACGGGATCGTCCACCACCAACTCGAGGCAGCCGGGCGTGCGCCCGTGGGCGTCGCCGAAGCTGGCCACGTCCACGCCCATGAGCTTGAGTTTGGTGGCGAGGTCGGCGCCGGTGAACTCGGCGTCGGCGCCCGGGCCGTCGCCCAGCCGGGCGGCGACCACCTCGGCCGAGGCGTACCCGGGTCCGACCAGGCCGTAGCAGGTGCCCTCGATGGCCGCGCACTCGCCGATCGCGAACACGTGCGGGTCCGAGGTGCGGCACGCCCGGTCGGTCAGCACGCCGCCCCGCTCGGCCAGCGCCAACCCGGCCGCGCGGGCGAGCTCGTCACGGGGTCGCACACCGACGGAGAACACCACGACCGCCGCCTCGACCGCGGTCGTCTCGCCGTCGTCGCCGGTCAGGGTCACCCGGACCCCGTCGGCACCGTCTGCGCCGTCGGCACCGTCCGTGCCGTCGCGCGGTTCGATCACCGTGTCGGTCACGCTCAGGTGCACCTCGATGCCGCGGTCGCGGATGAGGTCGCCCAGCAGTGCGCCGCCGCGACCGTCGACCTGGACGGGCATGAGCCGGTCGTTGCGCTCCACGACGTGCGGGGTCAGCCCGATCAGACTCAACGCGTTGGCGGCCTCGATGCCCAGCAGCCCGCCGCCGATCACCACGCCGTGCGCGCCGGCCCCGGCCCGCTCGGCGGCCGCGCGGATCGCGTCG
>NZ_JAALDU010000433.1 GCF_014145015.1 Dietzia sp. E1
CGGGGTGGGGCAGCCAGGCGCCGACCTCGAACTGCTCGGCGAGTCGCTGCAGCCAGCCCGCGTCCGCGCGTCCGGTGGGGGCGATGCCCGTGAGGCCGGCCAGCCCGGTGCGCTTGCGCAGGAGCCCCGGGTTGAGCAGCGGGAACCGCGGCAGCGGCGGCACGCTGGGCGGAGTGGAGGCGATGTGGTCCCGCAGCCTCGGGTCGGTGGCCCGGCCGTACTGCATGTCGACCAGTTCGGAGACGGAGACGCCGCCAGCGAGCATGGTGACGAGTTCGGCGCCCGCAGAGGTGCCGAGCATGACGTCGGCCTCGCGCGGGTCGACGCCGGTCTGCTCGGCCAGGGCGTGCAGGGCGGCGATCGCCCAGGCGGCCCCGATGGTGCCGCCGCAGCCGAGCACGAGTGCGGTCCTGCTCATGCGGTGGACTCCTGCCGACGGCGGGTCCCGTCGGCGCCGGACCTATCCACGGGGCTCGGCGACGAACACGGGAATCGTCCGCTCGGTCTTCTCCTGGTAGTCCGCATAGTCGGGGTACACCGACACCGCGCGCGCCCACCATTCGTCGCGCTCGGCGCCGGTGACCTCGCGCGCGGTGTAGTCGCCGACCCGGTCCATGTCCTGCACCACGACGTGCGGGTTCGCGACGATGTTCCAGTACCAGAACGGGTGCGTGGGCGCGCCGCCCTGGGAGGCGACGAGGGCGTAGGCGCCGTCGTGTTCGACGCGCATGAGGGGCGTCTTGCGCAGCTTCCCGGACTTGTTGCCCACCGTGGTGACGATGACGACCGGGATCCCGCCCAGGTCCGAGGCCTCGGCCCCGTTGGTGCGTTCGTACTGTTCGACCTGTGTGCGCACCCATTCGCTGGGGCTGGGTTCGTATTCTCCGGTCAGCGGCATGGAGTCTCCTCGGGTCGACGATGTCCTGGCCGTGAGTGGAACCTTACGCGGCCGGGGCGCTCAGGCGTACCGGTCCGTGAACCGGGCGACCGCGTCGACCACCGCGAGGTACCGCGGCGAGCGCACCGCGTCGAAGCCGTGCTGCGCGCCGGGCAGCTCGGCGCAGACCACCGGGTTCGGCGACCCCGCGCGCAGGTGCCGCACGAGTCGCCGCGAGCCCTTGACCGGCGTGTACGTGTCCAGCGTGCCGTGGATGACCGCCACCGGCGGCGCCCCGGACGCCGGGTGTCGCACGGGGTCCGAGACGTCCCGGGTCGCACTGCCCAGCCGGCCGTAGTATCCGTAGAGCCCGACCGCCGCGGCCAGCGTGGTGTCGACGTGCTCGAAGCCGGGCTGGAAGCGCGGATCGTTCGCGGTCAGCGCGGCCATCATCGCGATGTGGGCGCCGGCCGAGCTGCCCGCGACGACGATCGGCGCATCG
>NZ_JAALDU010000434.1 GCF_014145015.1 Dietzia sp. E1
GCCCCGCTCCGGCGAGCGCCTCGCGGCGGGTGAGGGTGGGGCCATGGGTGGGGTGGTCGTCGCGGCACATGTGGTGGGCCCTCCGGGGGTCGCGGCACGGGGTGGTGTTGGAGTGGGGTGGCGCGCCGCGCCCCCGCCGGGGAGGTGGCACACCTGGCCTCCAGACAACCCGACGACGACGAGGGCCGCGGTCACTTCCGCGGATCCGTCGCCGGATGTTCACCTGGGGGTTCGCTGTCGGGGCCCGCCGGTAGCCTGGGGGCGTGACAGAAGACGCTGGGCTGTTCGCCGCCGGGGACGCGGGCTGCGCCGGGTCCGTTCCTCCGGCGTCGGCGTCCGTGGACCCGGGCGCCCCGTTGGCGGTCCGGATGCGGCCGCGGACGCTGGACGAGGTGATCGGCCAGGAGCACCTGCTGCGCCCCAATTCGCCGCTGCGGCGGCTGGTGGAGGGGCGCGGGGGCTCGTCGGTGATCCTCTACGGCCCTCCGGGGACCGGGAAGACGACGCTCGCCAATCTGGTGGCCAGCACGTCGGGGCGGCATTTCGTCGCCCTGTCGGCGCTCAGCGCCGGGGTCAAGGACGTCCGCGCGGTGATCGACGACGCCCGCACCCGGCAGGTCCACGGTCAGCGCACGGTCCTGTTCATCGACGAGGTGCACCGGTTCTCCAAGAGCCAGCAGGACGCCCTGCTGGCGGCGGTGGAGAACGGCATCGTGCTGCTGGTGGCCGCCACCACGGAGAACCCGCATTTCTCCGTGATCGCGCCACTGCTGAGCCGGTCGCTCATCGCCGAACTGCAGGGCCTGGACGACGCCGGGGTGGCCGCCGTGCTGCGTCGCGCGGTCTCCGACGAGCGGGGGCTGGCGGGGCGCGTCGAGCTCACCGACGCCGCGGCGGAGGACATCGTCCGGCTCTCGGGCGGGGACGCGCGACGCAGTCTGACGATCCTGGAGGCCGCGGCCGGGGCCGCGGAGGACGGCGTGGTGACGCCGGAGATCGTCGAGCTCAGCCTGGACGCGGCCCCCGTGCGCTACGACCGTGACGGCGACCAGCACTACGACGTCACGAGCGCGTTCATCAAGTCCATCCGCGGGTCCGACGTGGACGCGGCGCTGCACTACCTGGCACGCATGCTGGTCGCGGGGGAGGACCCCCGGTTCATCGCCCGGCGGCTCATGGTGCACGCGAGTGAGGACATCGGCATGGCCGACCCGACCGCGCTGCTGTCCGCGAGCGCGGCGGCGGAGATCGTCCAGAAGGTCGGCATGCCCGAGTGCCGGCTCGCGCTGGCCCAGGCCACCATCCACCTCGCGACCGCCCCCAAATCCAAGGCGGTGATCGCGGCCATCGACGCCGCCATGTCGGATGTCCGCGCCGGTGGCGTCGGCGAGGTGCCCAAGCACCTGCGGGACGGCCACTACGCCGGGGCCAAGGGGCTCGGCAACGGGGTGGGCTACCGGTACCCGCACAACGCGGCGCCGGGGGTCGTGGCGCAGCAGTACCCGCCCGACGAGCTGGTGGGGCGGGACTACTACGAGCCCGGGCCGCACGGCCACGAGCGCGAGCTGTCCGCCCGGGTCGACAAACTCCGCCGGATCATCCGGGACTGACGCGCGCCCGGGGCCACGCCGAGAGGGGCTCCAGGGAACCCTCGGGGCAAAAGCCTGGCCAAACCCTGAGAACTGTGTGAAGGTCATAATGCCTGCCTGACCAGGTAGGACGTTGTATCCACATCACCATTCGGAGGAAATCATGGGCGGAATCGCCAGCATCTTCTCGACCCTCGTCGGCGTCGCCACGTCCGTGGCGGCGTGGGGGACCGGAGCACACAGCCTCGGCCTGCTGCCGCAGGAGGCCTTCATCACCGCCGCCAACTTCGGCATCATCCTGCCCCCGATGCCGCGCTGACCGACCCTCTCGCCGCACACGGCCAGCCCGGGCGCCCCTCCGCCGGACCGGTGGAGCGGGCGCCCG
>NZ_JAALDU010000435.1 GCF_014145015.1 Dietzia sp. E1
GCCAGCTCCGGGGACCGCGTCGGCGCCGGGCCAGGTGCCGCCGACGGGCCAGGCGCCGGGGCCGGGGTCGTTCCGGGGCCCTGATGCGGCGGTCGCTGGGCGGCGAAGTGGTCCTCGATGGCTCTCCGTAGCATCGGCAGATTGGACATGTCATCGGAGTGGAAGCGGCCCGTCGCGAGATCGAGATAGCCGAGGTCGGTACCACCGGGCGTCGACGCGTAGAGACGGTCGTGTCCGTAGCGCCGCCACCTGCGAACGATCCACTCTGTCACGCGCCCTCCTCCGGCCGGTCACGGTGAATCGTGGCATCGCCCGCACGAACACGGCAGAGGATCCGCCGAAAGCCACCTACTCGTGCCACGCACTCCCTCCGCCGCCCCTGGGCGCTCGCGACCCACACCCACCGCGTGAGGGGTAATACGGCCGGGCCCCCTTTTGTTTGACATGTCAGCAACGTACGCTGGGCGCATCGACACACGGCTGGGCGTATCGACAACGAGAGGGACCACCATGCAGTTCGGAATCTTCAGCATCGCCGACATCACCCCGGACCCCACCACCGGGCGCATACCCACCGAGCACGAGCGGCTCGAGGCGATAGTCGAGTACGCCACCCTGGCCGAGCAGGTGGGCCTGGACGTGTTCGCGCTGGGTGAGCACCACAACCCGCCGTTCGTCACGTCCTCCCCCACCACCACGCTGGGTTACATCGCGGGCCGCACCAGCGAGATCATCCTCTCGACGGCCACGACGCTCATCACGACCAACGACCCGGTGAAGATCGCCGAGGACTACGCGATGCTGCAGCACCTGTCCGACGGGCGCGTCGACCTGACGATGGGCCGCGGAAACACCGGCCCGGTGTACCCGTGGTTCGGACAGGACATCCGCCAGGGCCTGCCGCTGGCCATCGAGAACTACGAGCTGCTGCACCGCCTGTGGCACGAGGACGTGGTGGACTGGGAGGGCAAGTTCCGCACGCCGCTCCAGCAGTTCACCTCGACGCCCCGCCCGCTGGACGGCGTCGCCCCGTTCGTGTGGCATGGCTCGATCCGCTCGCCGCAGATCGCCGAGCAGGCCGCCTTCTACGGCGACGGCTTCTTCCACAACAACATCTTCTGGCCCATCCACCACACCAAGCAGATGGTGGAGCTGTACCGCCGCCGCTACGAGCACTACGGCCACGGCTCGGCTGATCAGGCGATCGTCGGCCTGGGCGGCCAGTTCTTCGCGCGCGCCAACAGCCAGGACGCGGTCAACGAGTTCCGCCCCTACTTCGACAACGCGCCGGTCTACGGCCACGGCCCGTCGCTCGAGGATTTCACCGCGCAGACCCCGCTCACGGTCGGCTCGCCGCAGCAGATCATCGACCGCTACATCACGATGCGCGAGCACGTGGGCGACTACCAGCGCCAGCTGGTCCTCGTCGACCACGCCGGCCTGCCGCGCAAGACGGTGCTCGAGCAGATCGAGATCCTGGGCACCGAGATCGTCCCCACCCTCCGCCGTGAGCTCGACGCGCTGCGCCCGGCCCACGTGCCGGACGGCCCCACGCACGCCGCGCGGGTCGCCGCCCGTGACGCCGAACTGGCCGCCGCCGGCGAGCCCGCCTACTCCGACGCCTACCGCTTCGGCACCGGCGACAACTGGACGGGCCTCACCGCCGAGGGCGGGCAGCGGGCACAGCAGGAGTCGCTCGCCCACAACCGCCGCACCCAGGCCCGCCTCGCCGAGGCGCCGGCCGGAAAGGAGTCCAAGTGAGCTCCGAGCACCTGACCGACCACACCGCCCCTGACGAGCGGCCGCTCAACCTCGTCGTCGTCGCCGCCGGAACCTCCGTTCCCTCCAGCACGCGGATGCTCGCCGACCAACTCACCTCCGCCACCCGCGACGCCCTCGCCCGCCACGGGCAGCGCGTCGAGGTGACGGTACTCGAGGCGCGCGAGCTGGCCCACGAGGTCGTCGACGCGACGTTCACCCGCTTCCCCGGCGAGAAGCTGAGCGCGGCGATCGACGCGATCGGCCGCGCGGACGGGCTGATCGCGGTGACGCCGATCTACAACCAGTCGTTCTCGGGCCTGTTCAAGTCGCTGTTCGACGTGATCGAGCCCGGCACCATCGCCGGGGTGCCGGTGGCGCTCGGTGCGACGGGCGGGACGGCGCGGCACTCGCTGGCGGTCGACTACGCGGTGCGGCCGATGTTCGCCTACCTCAAGGCCGACGTCGTGCCCACCACCGTGTTCGCGGCCGCCGAGGACTTCGGCGCCGTGTCCACCGCGGGCGACGAGAACTCGCTACGGACGCGCGCCGTCCGGGTGGGGACCGAACTGGGCGACTACATGCTGCGGTTCGCGGGGGTCACCGCCGGCGCGGTCGAGCCGACGCGCGCGGATGACAAGCGGGGACGACGGGACGACGACGACGAGTTCAGCGACTTCGTCCCGATGGGCGATCTCCTGGGACGCTGAACCGGCAGCGGCACCGGACACCCGGCCGGCCCGCCTGACGCCGCGGGGCGTCAGCGCGGGTCGCCCACCTCGTCGCTACCGGGGGCACCGATCACACCAGAGCGGTCGGTGCCCTCGTCGGCGAGCTGGTCCGGCGCCGGGTTCTCGGCGTCGAAGCTCTCCGGCAGGTTCTTGATGTGCTTGTTCATGTTGCGCACGAGCAGGACCGTGGCGATGAGCAGCAGCAGTACGAGGGGGATACCGAGCGGCGAGGCCTTGCCGAACTCGGGGCCGACCGGGTTGTCGTTGTACCCGGGGGTGCCGGGCGACTGGTTCTGAGCGAAGATCATCGCCGACTCGTACGCCAGGATCTGGACGTCCGGTCCCAGGGTGATCATCGCGCGTCCTCACTCGTGCTCGGTCCGACCGGGAGCTCGACCGACGGGTCGACTCCCGCGAAGAGGTCTGTCTCGTATTCTCCCTCACCGAGCTGAGGGAAGCCCACCCGACTGGCTGCCAGTTCGAACTCCTCGGTCGGCCACACCCGCTGCTGCATCTCCACCGGCGCGGCGAAGAACCAGCCGTTGGGGTCGATCTGGGTGGCGTGCGCCAGCAGGGCCGAGTTGCGCTGCTCGAAGTAGTCCGCGCACTCCACCCGGGTGGTCACCCGCTCCATCACGTCCGGACGGTCCTTCCAGCGGGAGAGGAACTCGTCGAAGTGGCGGACGCCGTCGCGGGCGTAGAGCTCCTCGTCGAGCAGCTCGAGGCGGCGCCGCGGGAAGCCGTGCGTGTAGTAGACCTTCGCAATGGCCCACGGCTCGCCCGCGTCCGGATACCGGGTCGGGTCCGCGGCGGCCTCGTAGGCGGCCATCGACGCCGAGTGCACCTTCAGATGATCCGGGTGGGGATAACCACCGTTCTCGTCGTAGGTGATCATCACGTGTGGCCGGAACTCACGGATCCTGCGGACCAGGGCCTCGGTGACCTCGTCGTCGTCGGCCAGGGCGAAGCACCCCTCCGGCAGAGGCGGCAACGGGTCCCCCTCGGGCAGCCCCGAGTCCACGTAGCCCAGCCAGTGGTGGTCGACGCCCAGGATGTCGGCGGCGCGCGCCATCTCGCGCACGCGCACCGCTGGGAGATCCGCGACGATATCCGGGCGGTCCATCGCGGGGTTGAGGATGTCGCCCCGCTCTCCCCCGGTGCACGTCTCGACCAGCACGTGGACACCCTCCGCGACGTATTTGGCCATGGTCGCCGACCCCTTGGACGACTCGTCGTCGGGGTGGGCGTGGACCGCCATCAGCCGCAGACCGGCCATCGGGTGCACCTGCCGTTCTTCTCGAGTAAGTGGAGGACCGCACCATTCTATGGGCGTCGCCGCGCGGCGTGCCCCCGGCCCGTGCCCCGGTGGACCCCCGACCGTCGTCGCCGACGCGCCCGGATACCCTTGCCCCCATGAGTGAGCCGAGGTCGGACGCCCCGTCGCAGCGCCCCGTGGGGCCGCCCGCCGACCGGTACGCCGACGCCGACCGCGGCTCGGGCCTGGCCGGCAAGGTCGTCGCGGTTCTCCTCGTCCTGCTCGTGGGCGCCCTGCTGGTGGCCGGCGTGGTGACGATGTACCGCCTCAACCAGACGCCCGATATCGCGGGCGAGGCGACCGGCGTGGAGGTCGTGGATTCCGGCCGGGTCGACCTCACGTTCACCGTCACCCGCGAGGAGCCGGGCACGCCTGCCTACTGCATCATCCGGGCGCAGGAGGAGTCCAAGGGCGAGCTGGGCCGGCGTGAGGTCTACGTTCCTCCGTCTGAGAACGGCACCGTCGAGATCACCGCGTCGGTGTTCACCACCGACCGTGCGTTCATCGCCGACGTCTACGGCTGCGGCGAGGACGTCCCCGACTACCTGCGCAGGTAGAGCGCCTGCGAGCCCGACCGACCACCGCCCTGGCGCGGCGGTGTCTGTGTTAATATTGGCGCTTCAGCACGGCTCCGGATCCGCGGGGCCGTGTTTTTATTAACTCACGCACGCGAACAGATTGGAGTGCGCTCATGGCGAACGACACCCAGGTCCACTGGCTGACCCAGGACTCGTACGACCGCCTCATGGCCGAGAAGGAGGCGCTGATCGCCAACCGTCCGGTCATCGCCGCCGAGATCAACGAACGGCGCGAGGAGGGCGACCTCAAGGAGAACGCCGGCTACCACGCCGCGCGCGAGCAGCAGGGCCAGGAGGAGGCGCGGATCCGCACCATCGACGACCTGCTGGCCAACGCCCAGGTCGGCGAGACGCCCACCGAGTCCGGCGTCGCGCTCATCGGCTCCGTCGTCCGCGCGTACTACAACGGCAACGAGGACACCAAGGAGACCTTCCTCATCGGCACCCGCGGCGAGGGCTCCGGCAAGGACGACCTCGAGATCTACTCGCCCGACTCGCCGCTCGGCAAGGCCGTGCTGGGCGCCAAGAACGGCGAGACCCGCGAGTACACCGCCCCCAACGGCAAGAAGGTCTCCGTCACCGTCGTGACCGCGGAGCCGTACCAGAGCTGACCTGCTCCGTGGCGACCCCGGTGGTAGGTTCTTCACGAATGTCGGGTCGCCCAGACGTGCCCGACTCAGCGCCGGCGTAGCAGGAGTTCCAACGTGTCAGACGGTTCCCAGGACAGGCCCCACGGCCCTGCCCCGACGATCGAGGCGGCCGCAGCGAGGGTCCTGGGTCCGGCACTCCGGACCGGCCAGTCACCCTTCGAGGACGATCTCTACACCTGGACCCCCGAGGTCGCGGAGGAGCTCGCCCGCCGCCTGGACGCCGACCCCGCGGACGACGCGGGCGGCGCCGGCGGCGGG
>NZ_JAALDU010000436.1 GCF_014145015.1 Dietzia sp. E1
GCGTGGTGCGCGCCCTGGCGGTGCTCGCGGCCGCGCCCGCGGTGGAGGGGCTCGTCCTGTCCGAGGGCGCGCTGGTCGACCTGGGCGAGCCGCTGTGGCCCGGCGCGGCGTTCACCGCAGTGGTGCTGCGTGCCCCCGAGATCCCGGACGTCGAACTGCCGGGTGACGCGGCACCCGTCCGGGTGTTCCGGGCCGTGCCGGTCACCCACACGGAGGCGGCGTGGGTCCGCATGAAGGGCGCGGCGGAGCTCGAGGAGGCGTGGGCGGAGGCCGGGATCGACGTCACCGATCCCGCCCGGTCCGCCGTCAACCCCGGCCTGACCCGCTGACGGTCGGACCGTGAACCCCGGCCTGACCCGCTGACGGTCGGACCGTCGACTCCGGCCGGCGACCACGCGGGGACTCGGCGTGACGGCGCCGGGACGGTCCTGGGAGACTGTCGGTCGAGACGTCCGCGCTGACGGGTGCGGTCGGTGTGAGGAAGGACGTGGTCGGGTGCGGCGGACGGTGGGGCGGCCCGGGAGGGGCGCGGTGGCGCTCGCGGGTGTGGTGGCGATGGGGCTGTCCGGGTGTCAGGCGCAGTCGTCGATCGTGCCCGCGCACCGGGACGACCCGGTGGTGGTGATCGAGACGGCCTCGTTCGGCGAGGCTGAGATCGTGGGCCACATCTACGGCAACGCCCTGGTCCGGTCCGGCTCGCGGGTGACCGCGCGACCGCAGTCCGGGACCCAGGCGGAGGTCGTGGAGTCCGTCGTCACGGGGGACGCGACCTTCACGGTGGGGTTCACCGGTGAGCTCCTGACGGCGTTCGATCCCGGTGCGACGGCGACCGAGGGGGACGAGGTGTACGCCGCGATGATGGCCGCGCTACCCGAGGGGGTCACCGCCGCGGACCCGGCACCCGCCGAGGACGCGCCCGTGTACGTGGTCACGCGCAACACCTCGGAGACCCGGGGCCTGCGCGCGATGTCGGATCTGACCGGGCGGTGCGGTGAGCTCACTCTCGGCGCGCGGGAGGAGGCCCTCGCCGACACCGAGCTGGCCACCGCCGTGGGAGAGACGTACGAGTGTGGGTTCGGCCGGCGGATCCCGCTGGGGCCTAATCCGCGCGCGGTGTTCGACGCCCTGCGCGCGGGGGAGATCGGCGTGGGGTTGGTCCAGTCGGCCGACCCGGTGGGCCTCCCCGAGGACATCGTGACCCTGGACGACGACGAGAACGCGGTCCGCGCCCAGAACCTGGTGCCCGTCTTCCGCAAGGGCTCACTCTCGGAGGACCAGTTGAGTCTGGTCAACCGGATCAGCGGCGAGCTGACCACCGACGACGTGCGTGAGCTGCTGCTGGGTGTGGAATTCGGGACCGCCACCCCCGTCGCTCTGGCCAACTACTGGTTGGACTCGCACGGGTACTGACCGACCCGGCGGCGGCGCGCCGCACCAGAGAACGGGGCCCGGCCGCCGATGGCGGCCGG
>NZ_JAALDU010000437.1 GCF_014145015.1 Dietzia sp. E1
CCACACCCGCGGACCGGTCGACCGCGGGCACGCCCGGGAGCGAGGGCTCCGGGCCCGGCCCGGTCCGCAGCCACGGCGGGACCGTCACCTCGGGGAGGCGGGACGTCTCGTCGTCGTCGCCCCTGGTCGGCCGGTTGGCCACCCGCCCCACCCCCTCGGATCGTCCCGGGTCGACGCATCGCGTCGTGGGCGGCCGTGGTCGCCACCCGAGGGGATCCTAGAACGCACGACGCCCCGTCGGGGGTCCGTGCCGCGCGGGACTGTTAGCGGAGGGTCACCTGCCGGGCGCGCAGCCCGTCGCGGGACGACCGCTCCTCGGAGGTGAGCGGGGCGTCGTTCGCGAGCGCCTCGCGCAACCGCGCGTCGAGCTCCTGCAGACCCGGCGCCCACTCCTGGTGGTGCATCTCGCGGTCCAGGTCGAACACCGGCACCAACACCCCGTGCGTGCGGAAGGACCCGGCGAAACGGGACCCCTCGCCGAGGTGCAGCCCACCGACCGCGTGGACCCGGGCCAGCGCCTCGAACAGCGCGTCCTCGTCCTCGGGCCGGACCCAGCGGATGTGCGCCTTCTCGCCGGCGTCGACCCACCACGCGGCCTCGATGCCGTCCGCCTCCACGCGCGCCGACGGCATCATGACCTCGTTGGCGTTGCGGACCGCCTGCTCGATCTCGGGGGCGACCTGCACGCCCTCGGCCACCCACCAGGAGAAGTCGTCGTGCACGACGATCTCCAGCGGGGCGTCCTTCACCACGACGTCCGCCAGCGACGGCGTCGACCCGGTCGGGTGCGACGAGGTGAGCGTCTCCCCGCCGCCGGCGCGGCCCGCCCAGTCGATCGCGAACGCCAGATCGGCCGCCGGATCGGGGCCGTGGACCTGCACCTGCAGGCCGACCATCGCCTCGCCGCCGAGTTCGTCGTCGCGGACGAGCGCAGCGATCGCGCCGGGCAGGACCGTCGCCAACGTCACCTCGCGGTCGCCCCCGACCGTGGTCAGCTTCGCCGTGGCTGACGGCACGAACTCGCGCATCGCCACCATGTCGCACTCACCGGCGAACCCGGCGAACGGCCGCGGCTCGACGCTGAGTTCCTCCCGCTCGGCCGCGCGTGCGGCGATCTTGGCCTGGCGGTTGCCGCCGGCCTTGGGCTCGTTGTGCCTGTTCCGTCTACCCACGGTCACCACGATACGGTGCGTCTTCGTCAGGTGCCCGCCGGACCGGCGAGTCGGCCGGTCGGTGCCGGCCCCTATGCCCCCGGATCACCCGGCAGGCCCCGCGTCGCCTCACTCGGCACGCCGGCGGCGGCCCCGTCCGCGGGCCCCTCCGTCGGCGGCGTCGCGCCGTCGAGGACGGTCAGCGCCCGCGCCGGCACGTTGGTGCCCACCCAGTCGACGCCCAGATCGCGACACAGGAGGAGGTCGACGGGATCGTCGACGGTCCAGCAGTAGGTGCCCATCCCCCGCGACCGCCAGTACTCGACCAGCCACGGCCGGGCCCGCAGCGCGCTGATGCTCGGCCCCATCAGCTGGGCACCGAACCCCTCGGCGGGCCACGACTTGAAGACGTTGCGCCGCTCGCGAAGCTGCACGGTCGGCACGTCCGGCGCCAACTGCCGGAACCGGCGGACGGCGGAGACGGAGAAGCTCATCATCACCGCGCGCGACTCGGCGAAGCACGCGGCCCGGTCCAGCCCGAAGTACCGGAGCTCGTCGCGCAGCGCGGTCTCGACGCGCCCGCCGGTGGGCACGGGGTGCTTGGTCTCGAGGAACAGGCGGACGCGGGGATACGCCTCGGCCATCACGAGGAAACTGCGCAGGGTCATGACCGGCTCGGGCCTGCGGTGGACCGGGTGCCAGGAGCCCACGTCGAGAGCCGCGATCTGGTCGAGGGTGGCGGAGTGGACCCACAGGTCCCTGTCACCGACGCGCGTGGTGCGCGGGTCGTGGAGCAGGACCGGGACGCCGTCGGCGGTGAGGCGGATGTCCACCTCGAGCGCCTCCGCGCCCTGGTCGAGGGCCTGCTGGTAGGCGACGCGGGTGAGTTCGGGGTATTCGGCCGAGGCGCCGCGGTGGGCGACGACGCCGCTTCGGGTGGAGACGGGTGAGGGCAGGTGGGTGGTCGCGGGGACCGTCACGTCTCATTCCTTCCGGGTGGCGGACGCCTCCAC
>NZ_JAALDU010000043.1 GCF_014145015.1 Dietzia sp. E1
CCAGAATCGGATCAATGCACTCTGATTCCGGAAGGGCCAGTTTCTCACCGTTCTCTTCCTCATCGGTATCACCGCCGAGGCGATGACCGGCGCGCTGGCCGCCGGTCGCGAGCGCATGGACCTGTTCGGCGTGGTGATCGTCGCGTGCGTCACCGCCATCGGCGGCGGCTCGATCCGGGACGTTCTGCTGGGTCACTATCCGCTCATCTGGGTGAAGCACCCGTCCTACCTCGCGCTGGTCGCGCTGGCCGCGGTCATCACCGTGGTCGTGGCCCCGATCATGCGGCACTTCAGGGTGCTCTTCCTGGGGCTCGACGCGCTCGGACTGACGGTCTTCGCGATCATCGGCGCGCGGATCGCTCTCGAGATGGGGCACGGCGTCCTCATCGCCGTCGCCGCCGCGGTCATCACGGGCGTATTCGGAGGAGTCATGCGTGACCTGCTGTGCGACCGGGTACCACTCGTGTTCCGGCAGGAGCTGTACGCCAGCATCGCCATCCTTGCCGCGCTCGTCTTTGTGGGCCTGGTGGCTGCGGGCGTCCCGGAGAACTGGGGCGCGGTGATCACCCTGGTCGTGGGGTTCGGCCTCCGAGTGGCCGCGATCCGCTTCAAGCTCGGACTGCCGGTGTTCGACTACTACCAGGAGCGCGAGCAGCCCGGTCGCCGTCCGCGGGATCGTCGGCGCCACCGATGGAGTCTGCGGGGCTGGTCCAAGGACGTGGACTGACACTGCGGGCGACCAGTTCAACACCGTGGCCTACGCCTAAGACCCGGCCGCGCGAGGACGCTCGGTCGACCGGAAGCGTACCGGCCCTGCCGCTGGTAGAACGGGGCATGGCCATCGACGCACTGGAACCCCACCCGCTCGTCCGCCTACTCGGCAAGCCGACGGCCGACTTCACCGCCGCCGACCTCGTGCGGGCCGCCGAACAGCTGGAGCTGAGCCAGGTCAACCTGCGCTACGTCGGCGGCGACGGCAGGCTCAAGACGCTCGCCTTCCCCATCAATTCGCGCGAGCACCTCCACGAGGTGCTCACCCGCGGCGAGCGCGTGGACGGCTCGAGCGTCTTCCCCGGCACCGACACCGAGGCCAGCGACGTCTACATCGTCCCGCGCCACCGCACCGCGTTCCTCAACCCTTTCGGGGAACGCACCTCGCTCGACGTGCTCTGCTCGTTCTACGCACCCGACGGCACGCCGCTGCCCTACGCGCGCGAGCAGGTCGTGCGCCGCGCCGCCGAGGTGTTGACGCTCCAGACCGGCATGACGCTCGAGGCATTCGGTGAGCTGGAGTACTATCTCGCCGCCGATCCCGAGCCGATCTACCCCGTCGAGTCCGAACGCGGCTACCAGGAGTCGGCGCCCTTCTCCAAGCACGAGCGGGTCCGCGAGCAGGTGCTGGGGCACCTCCGCGAGATGGGGGTCGCGATGAAGTACGTGCACGGCGAGGTCGGCAACATCCTGGAGGACGACCGACAGCTGGTCCAGCACGAGATCGAACTCCAGCCCGTCCCCCTGGAGCAGGCCGCCGACGCCATCGTCCTGACCAAGTGGGTGGTGCGTCAGGTCGCCTACGCCCACGGCCTCGAGGCGACCTTCGCCCCGCTGGTGAGCGGCGACGGCGCGGGCAACGGTCTGCACATCCACAGCCGCCTGGTGCGCGACGGCGCCAACGTCATCGTCGACGACGCCGGCATCACCGACACCGCGCGCAGACTGATCGCCGGCTACCTCTCGGCCGCCCGGGCACTGTCCGCGTTCGGCAACACCGTCCCCACCTCCTACCTGAGGTTCGCCGAGGGCGACGAGTCGCCCGAGGACATCTGCTGGGGGATGCAGGACCGCACCGGCCTGGTCCGGGTCCCGCTGGCCTGGGGCGGCAACGTCCTGGGCGACATGGTCGCTCACGCCAACCCCGGCCGTTCCGAGCCGATCCCCGAGCCCGCCACGCACCCCCAGACCGTCGAGTTCCGGCTCGGCGACGGTTCAGCCGACGTGCACCTGCTCCTGGCGGGCATGGCCGTCGCGGCCAGGCGCGGGCTCGACGACCCCGGCAGCCTGCAGCAGGCCGAGCGCCTCACTGCCGCCGACGGCGAGGACTTCGAGACCCTGCCCACCTCGTGCGCGGAGTCGGCCGACGTGCTGGAGGCCGAGCGCGAGATGTTCGAGGCCGACGGTGTGTTCCCCGCCGCGCTCATCGACTCGGTGCTCGCGGGGCTACGCGGTGATGACGACGACGACGATGACGATGACGACGACGACGAGGTGGGCGACTCCGGAAACGGCGACGCCGACCGGGAGGAGCTCATCCGCCGTCACTGGCACGTCGGCTGAGCCCGCCCGGTCGGCGAGGTGGCCCGGGGGAGCGGGCCTGCCCCCTGCCCGTCCGCTACGACTCGGTCTCGAGCAGTTCGGAGATCAGCGCGCTGACCCGCCGCTTGATCGCGTCACGGATCGGCCGGACGGCCTCGATTCCCTGGCCCGCCGGGTCCGCCAGCTCCCAGTCCTCGTACCGCTTGCCGGGGAAGACCGGGCACGCGTCGCCGCAGCCCATGGTGATGACCACGTCGGACGCGCGGACGGCGTCGGTGGTGAGGATCTTCGGCGTGGCCGAGGTGATGTCGACGCCGTCCTCGGCCATCGCCTCGACGGCGACCGGGTTGATCTGATCCTTGGGTGCCGACCCGGCCGACAGGACGTCGATTCGTCCTCCGGCCAGGTGGGACAGGTAGCCGGCGGCCATCTGGGAGCGCCCGGCGTTGTGGACGCAGACGAACAGCACGCGGGGCCTGGAATCGGTCAGCTCTGCGAGCAGGGTGCGGACGCGGCGATCGATGTCGTCGCGGACCAGACGCATCCGCTCCATGCCCTCGATGCCGCGGTGCGACGGCTCGTCGGTGTGCCAGATATCGAACGCGCTGACCTCGTCGTCGTCGATCTCCCCGGCGGCCTCATCGCCCAGGACGATCACCCGGTCCACCTGCCGCAGCAGGTCGGGGTCGACGGCCGTGGGGGTCTCACCGGACATGTCGGCGCCGACCTCGGCGACCGCCTCCGCGGCGAGCGCGTTGACCGCCGAGCCGGGCGTCGTGCCCGCCGAATGGACGGCGACGGCGTCGCCGGCGTGCAGGCGCATGAGCGCCGCCGCCATCTGGGATTTGCCGCCGTTCTTGACGCACACGAACAGAACGCCGGGCACGCGACCGGTCTTCTGCTCCCCCGTCATGAGCGGGTTCCGGTCACCGAACGATCGGGCAGCGTCGGGTCGCCCGGGAAGAGTTTCGGTCCGGCCCACAGTGCCACGTAAACGAGCCCGATCAGGACCGGGACCTCGATGAGCGGCCCGACCACGCCCGCGAGGGCCTGGCCGGAGGCGATGCCGAAGGTGCCGATCGACACCGCGATCGCCAGTTCGAAGTTGTTGCCCGACGCGGTGAAGGCCACGCTGGTCGACTTCGCGTAGTTCAGCCCCACCGCCCGCGAGGCGAACAGGCTGAGGGCGAACATGAGGACGAAGTACAGCAGGAGGGGTACGGCCATCCGCGCCACGTCGAGCGGCTGGGAGGTGATGGCCTCGCCCTGCATGGCGAACAGTAGGACGATGGTGAACAGCAGCCCGTACAGGGCCCACGGTCCGATCCGGGGGAGGAACGTCTCCTCGTACCACTCACGACCCTTGGCCCGCTCACCGAGAATCCGGGTGAGGAAGCCGGCCAACAGCGGGATGCCGAGGAACACCAGCACCGAGAGCACGATCGCCCACACCGAGAACTCGGCCGTCGTGGTCTCCAGGCCCAGCCAGGAGGGCAGCAGTTGCAGGTAGAACCAGCCCAGGGCGCCGAACGCCACGACCTGGAACACCGAGTTGATGGCCACCAGCACCGCGGCGGCCTCCCGGTCCCCGCAGGCCAGGTCGTTCCAGATGAACACCATGGCGATGCAGCGGGCCAGCCCCACGATGATCAACCCGGTACGGAACTCCGGCAGGTCGGGCAGGAAGACCCACGCGAGGGTGAACATGAACGCCGGGCCGAGCACCCAGTTGAGGAACAGGGACAGCGTGAGCAGCTTCCGGTCGCCGGTGACCCTGTGGGTCTCGTCGTAGCGGACCTTGGCGAGCACCGGGTACATCATCACCAGGAGTCCGATGGCGATCGGGACGGAGATCCCGCCGACCTTCACCGAGTCCAGTACCCGGTCGAGACCGGGGATGAACCGTCCGAGCAGTAGCCCGACGGCCATCGCCGTGAGGATCCAGAGGGCCAGCCAGCGGTCGAGGAACGACATCTTCTTGGCGACCGGTGCCACGCCGGGCCCGGTCATCATGGTGCTCATCCGGGAGAACGTCCTTAGATCGATGATTGTCTATGGGGGAGGCTAGGCTGACATATCGGTGAGTGTCAATGTATCTTCGGGGTCAGGTGAGGTGGACGATGACAACAGTGGAACCCGGCCTGTCGGCCCCGGTGCAGGACGCGTGTTGCTCGATGTCGGCGGGCCCGGTGGACGCGCCGACCGCCGAGCGGATGTCGGCGCGACTCAAGGCGCTCGCGGACCCTATGCGGTTGCGCCTCCTGTCGCATATCGCGGCGCAGGGGTGTGACTCGGTGTGCGCCTGCGATCTGCTCGAGGTGGTCGACATCAGCCAGCCGACGATCAGCCACCATCTCAAGAAGCTCGTCGAGGCCGGGCTGCTGGTCCGCGAGCAGCGCGGTAAGTGGGCGCACTACACCGTGGTGCGCGAGTCCTTCAACGACCTGCGCAGCTTTCTGGACCTGTCGTGACCGGGTGACGACCCCTGCCCTGTGGTGTGCTTTCGCATGGCGCGGAAGTGCGCGGTGGAGTCGAGAAGCGAGCGGTTGCCCGGAGTGGTGGCCGGACGGCAGGCTCCCGACGCCCGGCGTAGGTCACTATTCGAGTGAGAGGAACCGGACGGCGACCT
>NZ_JAALDU010000438.1 GCF_014145015.1 Dietzia sp. E1
CTACTGATTCGCGGCGGCGTGTTCGCGCATGTTGTGGGTGCCGGTGTCGATCCAGATGGCGCTGTGGACGATGCGGTCCATGATGGCGTCGGCGTGTACCCCTGAGCCGAGGCGTTGGTGCCAGTCCTTCTTCGCGTACTGGGTGCAGAAGACGGTGGATCCGGTGTCGTAGCGGCGCTCGAGCAGTTCGAGCAGCATGCTGCGCATCGCTTCATCGGGGTGGTCGAGGAGCCATTCGTCGATCACGAGTAGCGAGAACGCGGCGTACTTCTTGAGGAACTTCGTTTGCCCCTGCGGTCGGTCTTTCGCCAGCGCCCAGGCCTCTTCCAGGTCGGGCATTCGGATGTAGTGCGCCCGGTGCCGGTGGGTGCAGGCTTGTTTGGCCAGGGCGCAGCCGAGGTAGGACTTTCCCGAGCCAGTGAACCCCTGGAACACGACGTTCTGCTGGCGATCGATGAACGAGCAGGTTGCCAGCTGGGCGAGCACGGCTCGGTTCAGGCCGCGCTCGTCGATCAGGTCCACTCGCCGCAGGTCAGCGCTCGGGTACCGCAGTCCTGCTCGGCGGATGAGGCCGTCGACTTTGGAGTGGTTGAAGCTCTCGTGGGCGTGGTCGACGACCAGCTGCAGCCGCTCATGAAAACTCATCCCGAGAACGTGGTCCTCGTGTTGCGCCTCGATCGCCTCCAGCAGGGGCTGGGCGCCCATCTCGCGAAGCTTGCGCTTGATCTCGATATCGATGGCGCTCATCGTGTGCCTCCGGCGTAGTAGTCGGCGCCGCGCACGTAGCCGCCGACCTCAGCGGGTGCTTCTTGTGCCGGTCGCAGGGCCGCGGCCTTGTCCTGGCCGGTGACCAGGATTGGTTGGATGTGCGCGTACCGGGGCGAGCGCACCGGACCGGTCAACGCCAGTGCGCACGCGGCTTCGACCCGCTCGGCCGAGAAACGGCGAGAAAGGCGCAGCACCGCCAGGGCGGCGTCCAGGCCCTGTTCGTCGACTGGGACGGATTCGAAGACCCGGTTGACCACAATCACCGCCGCCGGCCCCACCCGCTCGGCCCACTGGCGAACCCGCGGCGCATCCCACTGTTGGTATCGCTCGCCAGCTGGGAGGTCGGCGTTATTGGTGCGGTACTGCCCTGATGTCTGCTCGGGAAGCAGAAGGTGGCTAGAGATCCGCTCGGTACCCCGGTAGATCTCCAGCGTTCGGGCGGTGATCCGCACGTCGACCTTGGTGCCGATATGCGCCAGTGGGGCCGAGTAGAAGTTGCGCTCGAACACCACGTGCCCGTTGCGGCCCACGCGGCGGCCGTAGAGCCACCGGCTGATCTCGTACGCCACCGCCGGCAGCGGCGTCAGCAGCGGCCGCTCCTCGGCGGCGAACACGCCGAGTCTTGAGCCGGGACGCTTCTGAAACTGTTCGCGATTGTAGGCGTCCATCCGCTCACCGATCGCCTCCGCCAGCTCGGGCAGCGAGGCGAACTTCCGATCCCGCAGGCCGGCGATCACCCACGTCGCCACATGCAAGACGGTGTTCTCGGCCCCAGATTTGTCCTTGGGACGCCGTATACGACCTGGTAAAACGGCTGCCGAGTAATGAGCGGCCATCTCCCGGTAGGCATCATTGAGCACGATCTCCCCATCGCGGGGATGCTTGACCACCCCGGTTTTGAGGTTGTCGCACACGATCCGCGGCACCGAACCACCGAAGAACTCGAACATCGCCACGTGCGCCCGCAGCCACGCGTCCTGCTGCATGTCTGTGGCCGGATAGACAAAGGCGTACCGACTGAACGGCAGGCACCCAACGAACAGGTACACCTTCCGCGTCGCCCCGGTTGCCGGGTCGATGAGCTCCATTGTGGGGCCGGACCAGTCGACCTCGACCGTTTGGGCGGCCTTGTGGCCGACGCGGGAGGCGGCGCCGGTGACCATCACGTGCCGCTGGTAGGTCTTGCACCACCGGTCATAGCCCATCGCCGGTGCCTTCGAGGCGCTGCACTGGTCGGTGTACTCGCTGTGCAGCAGCTTCAGCGTGACCCCGACCCGCGCCATCTCCCGGTGGACCTGCTCCCAGTCCGGCTGGGCGAACACGCTCTCGTGCTCCCCGCGGCCCGGGAACAGGCGGGCGTACACCTGCTCATCGGTCAGCTCGGCGATGTCGTCCCAGCTCGTCTCCGTCGCGTCGGCAGCCTCCAGCACCGCAGTGATGCTCTTGCGGGACATGCCCTGCGAGGCGGCGATCGCCCGCCCCGACAGGCCCTCGGCGCGAAGCTGCAGCACAAGCTTCGCCCTGATCTTCCGTACAGTCACGGATTGCTCCTTCCGCCACGTGCCCTCTACACGCGGCGGAAGGAGCCTAAGGACCGGTGGCCCCCACGGACGCTACTGCCGGCCCCCAAGCGCAATAATCGCGTTTCCGGACACTGGCCCCCGAAGGCAATAGCGATGGCCCCCAGTGAGACGAATATTCA
>NZ_JAALDU010000439.1 GCF_014145015.1 Dietzia sp. E1
CCTCGCACGCGACACCGTCCGGCAGCGCCTCCCGCAGGCGTGCGATCGCCTCGGGTCGCGAGTCGGCGACCACGGGCTCGGCGCCCAGCGCGTCGAGGATGCGTACAGCGCCCGGCCCGGACACGCCCGCGCCCAGGACCAACACCCGCAGCCCGTGCAGCCCCCGGACGTCCGGCCCCGGCCGGTCGGTCGACGCGGCGGTCTCGGTCATATCGGTCATGTCGCTCATCCCGCCGAGCTCGCGAGCCAGTCGCCGTAGAACAGCGCGATCGCCAGGCCACACGAGATGGCCACCAGCAGCCAGAACCGGATCGTCACCGTGGTCTCGGCCCAGCCGCCGTTCTCGAAGTGGTGGTGGATGGGCGTCATGCGGAACGGGCGTCGGCCCGTGGTGCGGAACGCGGCGACCTGGATGAGGACGGAGACGAACTCGATGACGAACACCGCTCCCACGACGACCATGAGCAGCTCGGTCCGCGACACGACGGACACGCCCGCGACGATGCCGCCGAGGAACATCGAGCCGGTGTCGCCCATGAAAATCTTGGCCGGCGCAGCGTTCCACCACAGGAAGCCCAGACACGCGCCGAGCGCTGCCGAACACACCACGGCGATGTCCAGGGGATCGCGGACCTGGTAGCAGCCCGACAGGTTGACGCCCTCGGCGGTGGAGAAGCACGAGTAGCGGAACTGCCAGAAGCTGAACACGACGTAGGTGCCCATGACCATGGCCATGGAGCCGGCGGCGAGGCCGTCGAGGCCGTCGGTGAAGTTGACCGCGTTGGACCAGCCGTAGACGAGGATCACGATGAAGACGAGGAAGACGACGACGGGAAAGGTCACGGCCACGAAGTCCCGCACGTAGCTCAGCGACCGGCTGGCCGGGGTGAGCCCGTCCGAGTTGCGGAACTGGAGGACGAGGATTCCGAACGCCAGCGCCGCGAGGACCTGCCCGACCGTCTTCGACAGGATGCCCAGGCCCTTGTTCTGCCGCTTGAACACCTTGAGGCCGTCGTCGATCATGCCGACCACGGCCAGCGCCGTGGCCAGGCCGAGGATGAGCAGGCCGGAGGCGGTGAACCCGCCGCCGCCCACGGTGAACTGCCCGATCAGCCCGGCGACGATATAGCCGAGCCACACGGCCGCGAGGATCGCGAGACCGCCCATGTTGGGCGTGCCCCGCTTGCCCATGTGGGACTGCGGGCCCTCGAGACGGATCTCCTGGCCGTAGCCCTTGCGCCGGAAATAGATGATGAGCAGGGGTGCGAGGAAGATGCTCACGACGAAGGCGACGATGCCTGCGATCATGATCTGGGTCATGACTGGTTCTCCTCACCACGCGACGCGAGCAGGTGCTCGGCGACGCTCCACAAACCGACGGCAGCAGAGGCCTTGACCAGGACGATGTCGCCGGGCTCCACGCGCTCGTCCAGGATCGCCACGGCCTCCTCGGCGGTGGCGACGTGCTCCGCCTCGGAACCCCACGAGCCCTCCTGGATCGCGCCCTGGAACAGCGCCCGCTGGGGACGGCCCAGGCCCACGACCACGAGCTGGGACACGTCCAGGCGGACGAGGAAACGCCCGATGAGGTCGTGCTCGATGACCGCGTCCTCGCCGAGCTCGGCCATTTCCCCCAGCACCGCCCAGGTCCGCCGGTGGCCGCCGCCGGAGCGGGCCATGACGGCCAGGGACTTCAGCGCGGCCCGCATCGAATCGGGGTTGGCGTTGTACGAGTCGTTGATGACGGTGACGCCGTCGGCGGTCATCCGCACGTCCATCCGGCGTACGGAGGCGGCCTCCGCGGTCCCCAGGGCCGCGGCCACCTGCTCGACCGACATCCCGCACGCGAGACCCACCGCGGCCGCCGACAGGGCGTTGCCCACCTGGTGCTCGCCGTGCACGCGCAGCGCGACCTCCGCCTCACCCCGCGGGGTGACCAACGTGAACGAGGCGCGCACCTCGTCGTCGAGCCTCACCCGCTCCGCACGGACGTCCGCGGACCCGCCCAGCCCCACCGTGACGACCTCGGCGGAGGTCCGGCCGGCCATGGCGGCGACCCGGTCGTCGTCGGCGTTGAGGACGGCGACCCCGCCGTGCGCGGCGTCCGGCAGCGCCTCGACGAGCTCACCCTTGGTGGCGGCGATGACCTCGCGCGAGCCGAACTCGCCCAGGTGCGCGGTGCCGACGTTGAGGACGACCCCGATGCGCGGGGGTGCGAGGGCCGCGAGCTCGCGGATGTTGCCGGGTGCGCGGGCGCTGAGTTCGAGGACGAGGAAATCGGTGTCCTCGTCGGCGCGGAGCGCGGTCCACGGGTGGCCGATCTCGTTGTTGAACGAGCCCGGGGGCGCGACG
>NZ_JAALDU010000440.1 GCF_014145015.1 Dietzia sp. E1
GTGAAGCCCTCACCTCATGGCTTCACCGGATCGCCGACCGGTACGGGATCAACGTCGATGTTCTCACGTTCGACCTTGGCCACTGCCTCGACCGCGGTACAGATCTCGATATGGCTCCTCCGCCGGGGTTTGTTGAACAGCTGGCGATCCGGACTGGAATGGGCACCGACCGGCTCCACGGCATGAGCATCAGTGGATACACCCCGTGGCTGCTGGACGACCTCGAGCCCGGCCCCGACACGTTCCTCACCTACACGCGACAGCTGGCGGTGCTCTTGCCGGAGAGCAAACGTCGGCGCCGGACGGTCAAAGCGTGGCGTGCCTGGGTCCCCGGCACTGCTGACCGGTGCCACCGGGCCTGCCCGCAGTGCGTGCTGGAATCGACACCGCCGCACCCCTACCTATTGACGTGGTCGTTGCCCCTGATGCTCTCGTGCCCCGTCCACGGTTGCTGGCTGGAGCACCACGATGGTCCGCGCGGTTCCTACTACAGTTGGCATTCGCCGTGGCGTCCGCCCGGACCGAGGGAGGCGTCCTCCGCGCTCCGACGCATGGACGCCCGGACGTGGCAGGCGTTCACGAGCGGACAAGTTGATCTCCCACGCCGCCGCATCCACGCTGGCATCTGGTTCCGGCTGCTACGCACTGTGGTCGATGAGCTCGGAGCCACCCTGGGTGACTGCGGCGCCGCCCAAGGGATCAGCCGCGAGGTGTGGCAGCGCGCCGGTCACCCGGTCCGGGCCGGCCAAGTGACGTGGCGGCCGTTCGAAGCGCAGTCCCCTCAGACACAGGAGTGCACCCTCGAGGCGGCAGCCATCGCCATGGACCTCCTCGAGAGCGGCTCCCTCACCGGCCGAGGCGACGCCGCGGCACTGTTCCTCCCCGAACCCGGCGTCGCTGTTGACCCCGGCCGGCCACAACAGACCGCGACGGCCGTATCAGCGAAACGCCAGATCGACATCAATGAGGCACTGCGCGCCGCCATCGAGGACGCCCGGCAGGAACCGGCCAGCGCCCGCAAACTGTTCCATCTGGCCACGCTCTACCGCACCGACGACGAGAAGTACATCCAGCAGGTCCGCGCCAACTTCGCGAAACTCGGGATCCCCCTCGAACATCTGTCACAATAGGAACCAACGAGACCGTTTGCATGACTTAGAAAAGATGACGGGTTAAGTGACGACTTACGTTCCAGCGCGATGCAGCCGAGAGCGTGTCACGTAAACGACCGAATAAGTGACGGAGGTGTCGGCGGTGCTGGTTGGATATATGCGAGTTTCGAAGGCCGACGGCTCGCAGACCACGGACCTCCAGCGGGACGCGCTCATCGCCGCCGGGGTTGAGCCCCAGCAGCTGTATGAGGATCAGGCCTCGGGCAAGAAGGAGGACCGGCCGGCGCTAGCCGCGTGTCTGAAAGCGGTGCGCGAAGGCGACACATTGCTTTTGTGGAAACTCGACCGCTTGGGGCGGGACCTGCGGCATTTGGTCAACATTGTCCATGACCTGACCGAGCGCGGTGTGGGGCTGAAGGTGCTCACCGGGCAGGGCGCGGCGATCGACACCACCACGGCCTCCGGAAAACTCGTCTTCGGCATCTTCGCGGCGCTGGCCGAGTTCGAGCGGGAACTGATCTCCGAACGGACCATCGCGGGCCTGTCCTCGGCGCGGGCGCGGGGACGCAAGGGCGGGCGCCCCTACAAGATGACACCGGCCAAGGTCCGGCTGGCGATGGCCTCCATGGGCCAGCCCGGATCCAAGGTCGGCGAGCTCTGCGAAGAACTCGGCATCACCCGTCAGACCCTGTACCGCCACGTATCACCCACGGGCGAGTTAAGGCCAGACGGAAGAAAGCTATTGAAGAAGGCATGAGCGAGGTGACTCCCGCGCCACCGGGGTGTCAGCGCGATGGTCGCGTCGTCGCCCGGACAGCAACGGCCAGCACTGTCCCAACGAGTCTTGATGCCCCCTTGCGGGGCAGCGCTGCAATACGGTTCGCCATTATGGGCAACCGCGTTGACTCCCTGTGAAGCGTCGCCTGGATGACGTCCAGCAAGGCGAGCTGATGAGTGTCGAGCGCACTGTGTCCGGAGTTCGCGAGAGGAACCAGCACACCCTGCGGTGCCAACTCGACGATCTGTTCGGCGATCGGTCGGGGCGTACGGAGGTCCCGATCGCCCGAGACCACGACAGTGGGCCACCGATAGTTGGGCACCTCTGCGGGGAGGTCGAGTGGTTCCCCGGTGTAGTCAGGCTGTCGGACCGCTGCTTCGGCAAACGTCAGTTGCGGGTCGAGAGGTCCGCCGTCCGGGGGTAGCCCGTAGCCGAGCTGGCCATAAGCGATCCCTGCGACCGGGTCCGGTTCCATATAGAAGGGGGTGCCCGCGCCCTCCAACTCGCCGGTGCCCAGGCGGGTGAGAGCGTTCCAGAGCCGTCCCAGGCGGCCACGCAGTCTCGCTCGGAGAAGCCGTTCGAGGATTTCAGGCCCGGCGAACTCGTATGCCACCTGCACGACTTGACCAAGAGCGCGCATCGGCTCACCTGCGTCGGCCAGGTGTCGCACCAGTTCGGCGACGCGGCCGCTTGCAGGCGAGTCACCCTCCCAGAGGACACTGCGTCGATGTGCGCGCACTGCCGCCAGGTCTCCCTTCACGGAGAGCATCGCGGAATCCAGAACGAGAGCTTCCACTCGGTCCGGATGGCGTACCGCTACGGCCTGGGCGAGGTAGGAACCATAGGAGGATCCGACGATGACGGCCTTCTCTGCCCCCACGTCATCGAGAACTGCGATAACATCGTCGGCCGCTAGTTCGATGGTGACCGATTCGCGCGGAAGGGCGGCGCCGTCTTCGGTCCGACCGGACAGGCCGACACCGCGGTGCTCGACCATGAGCAGATCGAGGTTCCGGCGGGCGGCGAGTTTCCGGAAGGACCGGTACGGCACGACTGAGGCAAGCCCGGGACCACCCGGCAGGACAAGAGTTGGCAGCTTCGTACGCGGACCGGTGCGGACATACGCCAGATCGAAGCTCTCTGCGCTTTCTGGATGGAGTGGCCTTAAGATCGTGCCACCTTGTTGGCCTACGATTCTGCGGGCCTGCTTCTCCATGCCGGTACGCTCCATAACCCAATCCTACGTGCGCGAATAGAGCGAAGGAGCCTCGGAGAGCAAGCACTGAGGCGTTATGACACTGGGACTGTCGGCTCCGAACATTGACACCAATGAATCGTCGTGAAGACAGCTTGTGAAATCAGTGCTGTGGCCTTCTGAAACTGACAACGTCGCCGACCATCGATGCTGTGTCACAGGGTCTAACTCGGTATTTATGAAACGTCTTACCATCGGGTCTAGGATCTATCGATACAGATTCCGGGCGAAAGGGTCTTTCGA
>NZ_JAALDU010000441.1 GCF_014145015.1 Dietzia sp. E1
GTATCAATGTCACCGACGCCTACGCCAAGTCGTTCCAGCACAGCAGCAACCGGGGCGACGTGGTCAAGGTCATCAATACCGTCGGACCGACGCTTCCCGGGACCGACGGGCTGGGCGACTGGAACATCCCGTGGGAAACCTGGCGTGCTGGAAATGCCGACCTAGCCTAAGAGGCCCTCGGCCAGGGTTCCGAACAATTGGTTGCGGATACAGACATGGCCGGGTGTTGGCCTGCGTTAATACGCGTCGCCCGTCTCTATGACGAACTGCTCGACTGCGGCAGCAAGGGCCTGGTTCGCGCTGCACCGCCAGCACGGTGAGCTCGTCTCCGCGCTTCCAAAGACCTTGCCGCCACGGCTCTTGCGCCCGCCTACTGGTCAATCCATACGGCGTCCGGGCGATCAGAGTGCAGGCGGAGTGAGCCGCGGACACAAGCGAACATCACCCTTGACCAATACCCCTACGGGGTATAGGTTCATTGGTGTTCGGATTGATCCGAGCCATCGGATGTCTCAACGAACTACACCCGTCAACGGAAGGAGCCGTCATGGCTACCAGCACCAAGGAGTACACCGTCCAGGGCATGACCTGCGGACACTGTGAGTCGTCGGTCAAGGAGGAAGTCGGCGAAATCGCGGGCGTCTCCATGGTGGAGGCCTCGAGCAAGACCGGAACGGTGTCGGTCTCCGGCGAGGGCTTCACCGACGAGCAGGTCGTCGCCGCCGTCAAGGAAGCCGGCTACACCGTCACCTCTTGACGCGAAGCGATCTCGCCAGCCCCAGCAGCTGGCGAGATCCCTGGCCCCGAGCACACCACCCGTTCACCGTGAAGGATTGATCCTCGATGACCCAGACTCAACCCTCCCAGATGCACCCCGCGGTGGATCTGATCGACATAGATCTGGGCGTCACGGGCATGACCTGCACTTCGTGCTCGGGGCGGGTCGAGCGCAAGCTCAACAAGCTCGACGGGGTGGACGCCACGGTCAACTTCGCCACCGAGTCCGCGTCCATCTCCTTCGACCCGAGCAAGGTCGACACGGACGCGCTCATCGAGACCGTGCGCGGTGCGGGATACGACGCGTTCACGATGAAGAATGACGACGACCAGGCTGTGGACGCAACTTCCGCAGGTGGCGGCGCCGGTCCCCGAGACCAGATCGAGGAGGCCAGGGAACGCGAGACCGCAGACCTCAAACACCGTCTGATTGTCTCGGCTGCACTCACGGTCCCGGTGGTCTTGCTGAGCATGATCCCGGCACTGCAGTTCACCAATTGGCAGTGGGCCGTGCTGACCATGGCCACCCCCATCTTCTTCTGGGGAGGCGCACCCTTCCACAAGGCCACCCTCGCCAACCTGCGGCACGGCTCGTTCACCATGGACACCCTGGTCTCCATGGGCACGGCGGCCGCCTACCTCTGGTCACTGTGGGCACTGTTCCTCGGCAACGCCGGCATGCCCGGCATGACCATGGAAGTGCATCTGCTGCCCACAAACTCCACGATGGACGAGATCTATCTGGAGACCGCCGCCGTGGTGATCTCCTTCCTGCTGCTGGGCCGCTGGTTTGAAACCAAGGCCAAGGGGCAGTCCTCCGCCGCACTCAAGGCGCTCCTCGACATGGGAGCCAAGGACGCCGCCGTCCTCCGCGACGGCGTCGAGGTCCGCATCCCCGTGGGTCAGTTGAAGGTCGGCGACATCGTCGTGGTGCGCCCGGGCGAAAAGATCGCCACCGACGGTCGCGTCACCGAGGGTTCGTCCGCGATCGACGAGTCCATGCTCACCGGCGAATCCGTCCCGGTTGAGGTCACGTCCGGCTCCACGGTGACCGGCGCAACCATGAACACCTCGGGAAGACTGCTGATCGAGGTCACCCGCACCGGCGAGAACACCACACTGTCCCAGATGGCCAAGCTGGTCACCGAGGCGCAGTCCAAGAAGGCCCCGGTCCAACGACTGGTCGACCGCATCTCGCAGGTCTTCGTGCCCATCGTGATCGTCATCGCGATCATCACCCTGCTCGTGCACTTGTTTGTGGTGGGAGCGGGACTGGCCACCGCGTTCACCGCCGCCGTGGCCGTGCTCATCATCGCCTGCCCGTGCGCACTGGGCCTGGCCACTCCCACCGCACTCCTGGTCGGTACCGGCCGCGGCGCCCAGATGGGACTGCTCATCAAGGGGCCCGAGGTCCTAGAGTCCACCCGGCGCGTCGACACCATCGTCATGGACAAGACCGGCACCGTCACCTCCGGAGTGATGTCCGTCAGCCAGGTCACCACTGCCGCCGGATTCGACCGGACGGATCTGCTGGTCAAGGCCGCTGCGGTGGAGGCCGCGTCCGAGCACCCGATCGCCCAGGCCATCGCCCGCGAGGGTGCAAAGAGTCTGGCGGGCGAGGGCCCCGTGGCCGACAGGGAGGCCGGATCCGCCATTCTGCCGGAGGTCACCGGGTTCACCAATACTGCAGGCCGTGGCGTCACGGGCACCGTCGACGGTGCCGTGGTGACCATTGGTCGCCCTGAGGGCTCCCTGCCGGCGGACCTGCGGACCGCGTTCGACGATGCCCAGAAGCAGGGCGGCACCCCTGTGGTCGCCCAGATCGACGGCACCGTCGCGGGCGTGATCACCGTCCGCGACACCGTCAAGCCCACCTCCGCCGAGGCGGTAGCCGGACTCAAAGCTCTCGGATTGACCCCGTGGCTGCTCACCGGCGACAACGCCGGAGCCGCACGTGTCGTGGCCAGCGAGGTCGGCATTGATCCGGCCAACGTGATCGCCGAGGTCATGCCCCACGACAAGGTCGCCCAGATCGAGAAACTGCAGGCCAAGGGCAAGAACGTCGCCATGGTCGGCGACGGCGTCAACGACGCGGCAGCTCTCGCCCGGGCCGAGCTCGGACTGGCGATGGGCGCCGGCACGGACGTGGCGATCGAAGCCTCCGACATCACTCTGATGAACGACGACCTGCGATCCGCCGTGGACGCGATCAGGCTGTCACGCCGGACCCTGGGCACCATCAAGGGCAACCTATTCTGGGCGTTCGCCTACAACCTCGCACTGATCCCCGTCGCTGCGATCGGACTGCTCAATCCCATGCTCGCAGGCGTCGCAATGGCGTTCTCGAGTGTGTTCGTGGTGACCAACTCCCTACGCCTGCGCGGGTTCACCTCAAGCCACGCGACCCCCAACCACGACCAGACCAGGAGCCAGTCATGACGGATACCCCGGACCTCGCCATCGACCCTGCAGCCGAGCACGATGCCGAAGCCGCTGGCTGCGAGACCCACAGTCACCACGGCTACATGAAGGAAAAGGACCGCTACAAGGCCCGGCTCAAGCGGATCGAGGGCCAGGTGCGGGGCATCCACCGCATGATCGATGAGGAGCAGTACTGCATCGACATCCTCACCCAGGTCAGCGCCATCAATTCCGCACTGCGCAACGTCGCCCTCGGCCTGCTCGACGACCACATGCGCCACTGCGTCGCCGACGCAGTGAACGAGTCCGACGAGGCCGCAGAGATCAAATTCAAGGAAGTGGCCGACGCCATCGCCCGCTTCTCCCGCTAAGCGGGGGCGGGTAGGTGCATGGGAGGCCCCGGCAAGGTCGCGAGCAGGATGCTTCGCGGATGTAGCCGAGCCCCGAAATTCGGTGAACACGCCTCACCAACATACCCCGTTGGGGTATAGTTTGCGGGTGGGAAAGCCAATGAACTCGCACGGCAGAAACCAGGAGAGAACATGACATCTGATCGAATTCAGGATCCGGTCGACGCCGCCGGTTAGCTCGACGAACTCGCGGGCCCTATCCCGGGCTGGCAACCCGGTTGTTCCAATCGTGCCAGGCCATCACCGCAGGTCGTCACCGAAAAAGCCTTCGGGTTCGAGCAATGTGGCTACGAAGTCGGGCCAAAGGCAGCTCACCCTGGCCCACGCCCTTGGGCGCCCGAAAGACCAGCAGCGGCGGAGGGTGCTTCCATCGTTCCGAGCGCCCTAGAAGGGAGCCGCCATCATCGTGGCGCCAGCCCGAACCACTCCCCTGACGAACATCTTGAGCAAACCTTCACACAATCTCCACCACAATCCGCTGGCTCACCCACGATCCTGACTGTCGGCCGGACCCCAGAACGCCAGGACGTGCGTCATCACCGACGGGAACGGCGATCCTGGGATGGGCGGTGTCACGAACGTGGTCGGCCGAGCACAGATGTCAGCACGATTCGATACCCTGCGGCGGTATCGGCTCGTGGCCCGGAGCAACTGCTACTTGGCCCCACGGGAAGAGATGTCCATGACCCCTAGAACACATCATGCGCTAGGGCTCACCGCTGTCAGGGAATCATGTTCTTGCTGTTTCACTCCCTCGAAACTCCTGCATATCGAAGCTGCCGGACGCATGCCGCTCGAAGATCACGCCAACCAGGTGGCAATGGACAAGACGGAAGGGACCAAATGAATCAGTCGCACGATCATCATGACCACGCCCACAGTCACGGATCCGGCGGAGCCGCGGCCGGGCACCTCAACGAGCGAGACACGGCGGTAGCTGAGCACCATCACCCGGACGGGCCCCAGGAGACGACGGGCCACGCCCATGCGGGGCAGCATCACGCTGGCCATGAAGACCATGGCGGTCATGCGGGGCACGGAGACCATGTCGGGCAGTTCCGACGGCTGTTCTGGATCATGCTCGT
>NZ_JAALDU010000442.1 GCF_014145015.1 Dietzia sp. E1
TCGTCTCCGACTAATGCTGCGACTTTGGCGCCCGTTCGGATATCGATGCCCTCCTCTCGGTGGATCCGCTCGAAGAACGTTGATACGTCGGGAGCAGTGACCCGCTCGAGGACGCGAGTGGTCGCCTCGAGCACGGTGACTTCCAGGCCCAGTGCCCGTAGTGAGGCGGCCGTCTCAAGTCCGATGTAGCCGCCCCCGACGATCACCACCCGCCGCCCGGGGGCGGCGGACGTGCGGATCAACTCGACGTCTGCGGCGGTACGAAGGTAATGGACCCCGGCGAGATCGGCCCCAGGAACGCGGAGCTGACGAGGGCGGGCTCCCGTGCACAGCGCGAGCTTGTCGTATGTCAGTGTGTCGCCGGTGCTCATAACGATGTGCCCAGCCGAGCGGTCGATCGCCTCCACGTGCGCGTTGAGAAGCTGGATTCGCTGCTTGGAGTAGAAGTCCGAACTGCGGATGGTGATCTCGTCGAGGGTGGTTTTCCCGGCGAGATACGCCTTCGACAGTGGCGGGCGCTGGTAGGGCACCGTGGGCTCCTCGCCGATGAGGACGATCTCACCGCTCCACCCGTCCTGCCGTAGGCTCGCCGCGAGTTGGGCTCCGGCATGGCTGGCACCGATGATGAGGGCTCGCTGCGATGTCATGTGCCGGATTTCGGGGTGAGGCGCACCATCATCTTGCTGATACCCCGCACGAAGTTGGACTGCACGTACTCGGGTTCGCCGACGACCTCGATGTTCTCGAAGCGGGGGAGCAGCTCTTCCCAGAGGATCCGCAGCTGCATTTCGGCCAGTCGGTTGCCCATGCACCGGTGTACGCCGAACCCGAAGGAGATGTGGTTGCGGACGTTGGCCCGGTCGATGATGAAGTCATCGGGCCGCTCGAACACACGCTCGTCGCGGTTGCCTGAGGCGTACCACATCACGACCTTGTCACCCTTACGGATGAACTGACCGTTCAAGATAGTGTCAGTCTTGGCGATTCGGCGCATGTAGGCCAGCGGCGTTTGCCACCGGATTATCTCGGAGACCATGTTGGGGATCAGGTCAGGGTTGGACTTGAGCTTTTCGAACTGGTCTGGGAACCGGTTCAGCGCCAGAACGCCACCACTCATCGAGTTCCGGGTCGTGTCGTTCCCTCCGACGATCAACAGCACAAAGTTGCCCATGAATTCCATCGGGCGGTCGATCAGATCCTTGGTGTTCTCGTTGCTCTGCAGCATGGTGACCAGGTCGAAACCGGGTTCCTCCCCCTCTGCTAACCGAGCCTTCTTGTCGTACCACAGAGAACTCAGACCGCTCGCCATCTCGCGCATTCCGTCGAACGTCTCGTCGAGGTCCGCAGGACCACCGTTCGCTTCCTCGAACGAAGTTGCAATATCTGACCAGTACACGAGTTTGTGACGTTCCTCGTATGGGAAGTCCAAGAGCGTCGCGAGCATTCGAGCTGTCAGTTCGATCGAGACAGCCTGGACCCAATCGAACGGCTGATTCACCGGCAAGTCGTCTAGTACCTCGCGAACCCGAGACCGAATGAGCGTCTCCATCTCGCGCAGGTTCTTCGGCGCCACCACCCCCTGCACAGCTGCTCGCTGCACGTCGTGGCGCGGTGGGTCCATCGCGATGAACATCTCGATATCGAGAAAACGAGGCGGGGCCCCGATCACTATCATCGGCTCGGCGGAGAAGACCTCATGGTTCTTATCGACCGCGATGATGTCTTCATGTCGGGTCACTGACCAGAACGGCCCGAACGCACTGTTGGGCTGAAAGTGGACCGGAGCCTCGTTTCGCAGGCGCTCATAGTAGGACTGCCAGCGGCCTTGGCGATAGAGAAAGGGATTACTGAGGTCGATGTCGGCGAGTTCGACGTCCTCGACGGGGGGGATGGGCTTCTCTACGAAGAGCTTCTTCCCATTCGTCCTTGTCACCCAGCGCCGAGTCCTGTCGTACAGATGGGCGCCCCGGATCTGCAGATCCATCGGGATGGCCGACTGAACCTTGTCGCCGATCGTATCGGAAACCTTCACGTGTCTCACCTTGTCTTTCGTCGTTACATCTGGAACGTCGTTACATCTGGAACTCTGGCACCTGGACGGTAAGGCCGTCCCAATCCGCGGACGCGGTCATCTGGCACGACAGTCG
>NZ_JAALDU010000443.1 GCF_014145015.1 Dietzia sp. E1
CACCGACGAGCTGGCGCCCGGGGTGGTGCGGCCGGTGTGGACCTACAACGGTGGTGTGCCCGCGCCGACCCTGCGGGGCCGGGTCGGGGACACGTTCGTCGTGACCTTCCGCAACGAGGGGACGATCGGCCACTCGATCGACTTCCACGCCGGTGACGTGAGCCCCGACGAGGTCATGCGCACGATCCCGCCCGGCGAGGAGTTGGAATACCGGTTCACCGTGAAGCGGGCGGGCGCGTGGCTGTACCACTGCGCCACCGCGCCGATGAGCGGGCACGTCGCGGCGGGGATGTTCGGGGCGCTCATCGTGGACCCGCCGGAGCTGCCGGAGGTGGACCGCGAGTACGTCCTGGTGCAGTCGGAGGCGTATCTCGGCGGCGACGACGAGCCGTTCGACATGGACAAGATCGCCGCCCGCCGGCCCGACCTGGTGATGTTCAACGGCCACGCCACGCAGTACCGGCGCGACCCGCTCACCGCGCGGGTGGGCGAGACCGTCCGGATCTGGGTGGTCGCGGCCGGCCCGAGCGACGGCACGAGTTTCCACGTGGTGGGTGGGCAGTTCGACACCGTGTACAAGGAGGGTGCGTACCGGCTCCGCGACGGACGCGACGCGTTCGGCGGGAGTGGCGGCGGGGCGCAGGCGCTGGACCTGGCGCCGTCGCAGGGAGGGTTCGTCGAGATGACCCCCGCCGAGGTCGGCCGCTACGTCTTCGTGGACCATTCGTTCGCGGACGCGGAGAAGGGTGCGACGGGCTTCCTCGACGTGAGCGGCTGACCGCTCCCTGACCGGGGTAATTGATGCATCACGGAATAGACGGAGGCCCGCGTCGGTTGGTATAGATGACACATCAAATAGTACTGACCGACTGATCGGCCCGACCAACCAGGAGCGCACCATGCCCGTCTACGTCCAGAACCCCGACCCCCGCAGCCTCGTTGAGCGGCCCGCCGACGACCTCCTCGCGCCGGACACCCGCATGGGTGCCGTGGAGCTGCTGGTCCGCGATCTGGACGCGATGATCGGCTTCTACTCCGAGGGCGTGACCCTGGAGGTGCTCGAGCACTCGGGCGAGACCGCCGTGCTCGGACGCGCGGGACTCCCGCTCGTGCGGATGCGCCGGATGCCCGACCTGCCGCCGCGGAAGTCCGGCGAGGCGGGTCTGTTCCACACCGCCGTGCTGTTCGACGACGAGCCGTCGCTGGCCGCTGCCGTCGCCTCGGTCGCCCGGTACGCGCCCCGGTCGTTCACCGGGAGCTCGGACCACCTGTACAGCCAGGCGTTCTACTTCGACGACCCGGAGGGCAACGGCGTCGAGCTGTACGCGGACCGGCCCCGCGAGACCTGGGCCACCGAGCCGCACGGTCTGCTCAAGGTGGCCACCAACCCGCTCGATCCCAACGCGTTCCTGCGCACCCACCTGCCCGAGGCGTCCGCGACCCCGCCGGGTGCGACCCTCGGCCACGTCCACCTGCAGGTCGGCGACATCGGTGTGGCCCGCGACTTCTACGTGGACGCCCTCGGGTTCGAGGTGATGAGCGACGTCGGCTCGGCCCTGTTCATCGCCGCCGGCGGGTACCACCACCACATCGCCGTAAACACGTGGGGCACCGCCGGGGCGGGCCCGCGCGCGGCCGCCCTCGGCCTCGGGCAGGTGAACATCGACCTGCCGACCGCCGACGACGTCGACACGCTCCGGCAGCGCCTGACCGACCACGGGGTCCGGGCCCGCCACGACGGCGCCGTCCTGCGGGTCGACGACCCGTGGGGCACGCTCATCCAGGTCGGGGCGGAGGACACGGCCGCGGCCAGCTGACACGGCTGCAGGCAGCTGACGCG
>NZ_JAALDU010000444.1 GCF_014145015.1 Dietzia sp. E1
GCGGCACGCACAGAGCCCGGATCCGTCAGAACGCCATCGCCTGCGCGCGACGCATGACCTCCCGCGCGCGGTGGCCGTGGAGCGCGTCGGCCGGACGGCCGGGCAGGCTGTCGTCCTCGGTGAACAGCCACCGCAGGATCTCCTCGTCCCGATAACCCCCGTCCCGCAGGACGGCGATCAGTCCCGGGAGGAACCGCACGACCTCGTCGTCGTCCAGGAAGACGGCCGGCACCACGACGACGCCCGCGCGGCGGACGGCGAGCAGTGTCCCGTCGCGCAGCAGATCGTGCACGCGGGTCACCGGGATGCCGAGGCGCTCGGACACCTCGGGCAGGTTGATGGTCTCGGCCCCGGCGGGCAGGACGTCGTCGCAGTGCGGAACGGTACTCACCCCTCCCACGTTAGCCCCCGGGCCGCGTCGGGACGTCTCCGGACGTACCGCGGACGGGGCGGGAGGGGCAGAATGGACGATATGAGCACTTACGACGGGCAGCCCCCCGGACCAGGCACCCTGCTCGACGGGCGCTACCGGCTCGACGCCGTGATCGCCCGCGGCGGCATGTCCACGGTCCACCTGGCCACGGACGAGCGGCTCGACCGTCACGTCGCCGTCAAACTGCTCGACCCCACCCTCGCCGGCGACCGCGCGTTCGTGGACCGGTTCACGCTCGAGGCCCGGTCGGCGGCGCGCCTCTCCGATCCGGGGATCGTCCAGGTCTTCGACCAGGGCGTCGAGGCGGGGACCGCGTTCCTCGTCATGGAACTGGTGCCCGGCGGCACGCTACGGGAACTGCTCGACGAGCGCGGGCCGATGCCGCCCTACGCCGCGGCCGCCGTGCTGCGCCCGTTGCTCGGCGCGCTCCGCGAAGCCCACGCCGCGGGCCTCGTCCACCGGGACATCAAGCCGGAGAACGTCCTGATCTCCACGTCCGGCGCGGTCAAGCTGGCCGACTTCGGCCTGGTGCGCGCCGTCGCCGAGTCGCGCGCCACCTCCAGCAGCGTGGTCATGGGCACCGCCGCGTACCTCTCCCCCGAGCAGATCTCCGGCGCCGACACGGACCCGCGCTCCGACCTGTACTCCCTGGGCGTTCTGACCTACGAGATGCTCACCGGGGAGCCGCCGTTCAGCGGCGACAACAACATCGCGGTGGCCTACCGTCGCCTCGACACCGACGTCCCCGCGCCGTCCGACCAGTCCGACACCGTCGCCGAGGACCTCGACCACCTGGTCCTGCGCGCAACCCGCCGCAGCCGCGAGGACCGCTACGCCGACGCCGACGAGATGCTGCGCGATCTCGACCGCGCCGCCAAGATCGGGCGGTTCCCCGACTACGTCGTCCCCGCGCCGAGGCAGTCCTCGTGGACGCGGGCCCGGGCGAACGCCGCGCGCGCCACCCCGGGCGGGGAATCCGAGTTCGACGCCGCCGACCGCGAGAGCGGCGAGGCCCTGCGCCGCGGCGACGGTCCGACGCCCACCCGA
>NZ_JAALDU010000445.1 GCF_014145015.1 Dietzia sp. E1
GGCGGGGGTGGGGCCGTGACGGGCGCGGCGGTGGTGGCGGGCGCGGACACCGGTTCGGCGGTGTCGCGGGTCGGCGTGGAGGACGTGGGGGTCGACGACGACGAGGTGCTCGACGTCGCCGCCGGCGGGGCGACCGGTTCGCCGTCCGGGTCGGCGGAACAGGCCGCGAGTGCGACACCGGCCGCCATCGCGAGTGCGATGACGGCCGGGACACGACGACGCCCCGGGGTGGTGTGCGGGTGGTTCGTCGCTGTGTTCATACGATCCTTCTGCTGCGCTGGTCAGGCCCCGATGATGAAGGCCTCGAGCTCGGCGCGGGCCTTGTCGTCCGCCATCTGCTCCGGCGGCGACTTCATCAGGTACGCCGAGGCGGGCAGGATCGGTCCCCCGATGCCGCGGTCCTTGGCGATCTTGGCCGCGCGGACGGCGTCGATGATGATGCCCGCCGAGTTGGGGGAGTCCCACACCTCGAGCTTGTACTCGAGGTTGATCGGGGCGTCACCGAACGCGCGTCCCTCGAGACGAACGTACGCCCACTTGCGGTCGTCGAGCCACTCCACGTAGTCGGAGGGGCCGATGTGGACGTTGCGGTCGTGGATCTTGTCCTTGAGCGACCCCTCCAGGTTGGAGGTCACGGCCTGGGTCTTGGAGACCTTCTTGGACTCCAGGCGGTCACGCTCGAGCATGTTCTTGAAGTCCATGTTGCCGCCGACGTTGAGCTGGTACGTGCGGTCCAGCGCGACGCCGCGGTCCTCGAAGAGCTTGGCCATGACGCGGTGGGTGATGGTGGCACCGACCTGGCTCTTGATGTCGTCGCCGACGATCGGGACGCCGGCGCTGCGGAACTTCTCGGCCCACTCCGGGTCGGAGGCGATGAACACGGGCAGGGCGTTGACGAACGCGACGCCCGCGTCGATGCAGCACTGCGCGTAGAACTTGTCGGCCTCTTCCGAACCGACGGGCAGGTAGCTGACCACGACGTCGACCTCGGCGTCACGCAGGGCCTGCACGATGTCGACGGGCTCGGCGGCGGACTCCTCGATGGTCTCGCGGTAGTACTTGCCCAGGCCGTCGAGGGTGGGGCCGCGCTGCACGGTGACGCCGGTCGGCGGCACGTCGCACAGCTTCAGGGTGTTGTTCTCGGAGGCGTTGATCGCCTCGGCGAGGTCCATGCCGACCTTCTTGCCGTCCACGTCGAACGCGGCGACGAACTCGACGTCGCCCACGTGGTAGTCGCCGAACTTGACGTGCATGAGGCCGGGGACGGTCTGGTCGATCGCGGCGCCGGCGTAGAACTCGACGCCCTGCACGAGCGAGGACGCGCAGTTGCCGACGCCGACGATCGCGACGCGCACCTTCTTGTCGGTCATTGGGGATCTCCTTGTGATGGGTTCTCTGTCTGGATGAGTTCGTTGATCCAGCGCAGCTCGCGCTCGCTGGTCTCCAGCCCGAGCAGCGTGAGTTGCCGGGCGTAGCGCAGTTCGGTGGGTCCGGCGCGGGTGGCGGCGTCGCGTTGGCTCTCGCGACGCTCCTCCAGCACCCGACGCCGGCCCTCGAGAAGGCGCACCCGGGCGGGCCCGGGAGTGCGGTCGAAGAACGCGAGGTGGACGCCGAAACCGTCGTCGGCGAATGACGCCGACACCGGCTCGTCGAGCAGGGCCGCCAACGTCCCCTTGCCGCGGGTGGTGATGCGGTAGGTCTTGCGCCCGCGCCGCGCGGTGGCGGGCGGCCTGGTGGCGGTGGCGGCCGAGGAGTCCTCGACGATGTCGCCCTGCTGCTGGAGGCGGCGCAGAGTGGGGTAGAGGGATCCGAAGGACACGGTCCGGACCGTCCCGAGCATCTCGGAGAGTCGCTTGCGCAGCTCGTAGCCGTGCATCGGCCGTTCGTCGAGCAGACCCAGGATGGCCAGTTCGAGCACTCCACCTCCCCCTTCCCGCGACTCGTGCCTGTGCGCGTCATGCGCCGTGTGTCATGCGACGGTTTCAGACTGTACACCCGCTGATGTATCGGTCCGATATACCGAGTAGTGGCATCGGTCCGACGTGTTGGCACGCTCCGCGGCTCGCTCCGGCCCGGGCCCGCTGCGGGGGCCGTAGGCTGGACGCCGTGGACCAGGCCGACTCCCGCTCCCCGCGACCCGGCCCCCCGCCGGGGCCCGAGGACCCCACCGGCCGTGCGGCGCTACAGCGTCGACGGGTGGTGGACTTCGCGCTGCGCCGCCGCGGTGTGCTGGGGGGCCTGCGCGAGGGCGCGCTCTCGCTCCGCGAGGTGTGCGACGCGGACGTCTACCTCCTGCGGGCCGCCGGTTTCCACGGCGTGGAGACGGAGACGGTCTGCCCGGTGTGCCGCAAGGAGAACCTCACGGAGGTCTCCTGGGTGTTCGGCGACGACCTCGGGCCGGCGTCCGGCTCCGCCCGAGGTGTCGACGAGATCGAGCAGCTCGCCCTGTCCCACGACGAGTTCACGGTCCACGTCGTGGAGGTGTGCCGCAGCTGCTCGTGGAACCACCTCGTCGAGTCCTATGAGGTGGGGCTCACGCCGGGGACCGGAAAGCGCGTACGACGGGCGGCGAGAGAGCTCCGACGCCACCGCTGAACACCCCGCCCGCTGCCCGACGGCGCCTCCGGAGTACAGCGTCGGCACCCTTTTCGTACACAATGGTCGCCAGAGCACCGCCGCCGGGGGCCTTCCGGGTCGGTCGGATCGGCTCGCGGGAGGGTAGAGCATGGCGCAGAACGGCAGGACGGGTAAGGCCGCCGACGAGGGCCGGGGCAGGGCCTCGGAGCAGACCGGTTGGGTCCGTCGCCATCCGATCTGGACGACGGTGATCCTCCTCGCCGTCGTCCTCCTCGTCGTCCCCCTGACGGTCGCGGTCGTGACCTACAACCGCACCGAGATCCCCGATCCCGGGAGCGTCCGCACGGAGCAGATCTCGGAGATCTACCAGAGTGACGGCACCACGATGATCGGTCGCATCGTCCCGCCCGAGGGCAACCGCACGCTCATCGAGCTCGACGTGGTGCCCGTCCACGTGCGCAACGCGGTGATCGCCGCCGAGGACCGCTCCTTCTACACCAACGAGGGCTACGACCCGACCGGCATCGGCCGCGCGGTGATCGGGCAGATCACCGGCGAGTCCAGCGCGGGCGGCGGCTCCACCATCACGCAGCAGTACGTCAAGAACACGATGGTCGGTGACGCGCCAACCTACGAGCGCAAGGCCAAAGAGATCATCATCGCCGCCAAGATGACGAACGAGTGGTCCAAGGACCAGATCCTCGAGGCCTACCTCAACACCATCTACTTCGGTCGCGGCGCCTACGGAATCGCCGCCGCCTCCACCGCCTACTTCAACAAGCCCGTCGAGGCGCTGACGGTGGAGGAGGGTGCGCTGCTGGCCGGCGTCATCCAGTCGCCCTCCGCCCTGGACCCGCTCAACAACCGCGAGGCCTCCGAGCGACGGTGGAACTACGTGATGGACGGCATGCGCGACATGGGCGCCATCGACGCGCAGCAGCGCGGAAACGCCGTGTTCCCGCAGGTCGTCGAAGACCCGCAGGCCGTCGAGCAGAACGTCGGCGACCCCACCAACGGGCCCATTCGACGTCAGGTGCTCGCCGAGCTCGCCCAGTCCGGGATCGACGAGCAGATGCTCAACACCCGGGGCCTGAAGATCATCACCACGATCGACCCCAAGACCCAGGACGCCGTCGTCAACGCGGCGCGCTCCAACATGCAGGGCGAGAGCCCGGACAACCGTACGGCGGTGGTGTCGATCAACCCGCGCACCGGCGGCGTGATCGGCTACTACGGCGGCGAGGAGGCCGAGGGCTGGGACTACGCCAACGCCCCGCTGCAGACCGGTTCGACGTTCAAGATCTTCGGCGTCGCCGCCGCCCTCGAGCAGGGCATCGGCCTCGGCACCCAGATCTCCTCCGCTCCGGTCACCACGGGCAACGTCACCGTCACCAACGTCGGCGGCCAGTCCTGCGGCTCCTGCTCGATCTCCCAGGCGCTGCTGATGTCGCTCAACACCTCGTTCATCCGCCTGCAGCGGATGCTCGACAACGGCGCCAACGACGTCCGCGACATGGCGCACCGCACGGGCATTCCCAAGCAGATCCCGGGTCTGCCGTGGGAGACCCTGAGCGAACAGGGCGAGGACCCGTACGACGGCCTCATCCTGGGCCAGTACCCCATCCGCGTCCGTGACATGGCGACCGGTCTGGCGACCTTCGCCGCCGAGGGCGTCCACCGGCCCACGCACTTCATCGAGCGGGTCGAGACCGCCGACGGCGAGGTGCTCCTGGACAACTCGTCGATCGAGGGCGAGGAGGTGGTCGAGGCCGACGTCGCCAACAACCTCACGTCCGCGATGGAGCCCATCGCCGCCTACTCGAACGGCCACGCGCTGGCCGGCGGGCGCCCCTCGGCGTCCAAGTCCGGCACCACCCAGCTCGGCGACACCGGCTACAACAAGGACGCCTGGTTCGTCGGCTACACCCCGTCGATCGCCACCGCGGTCTGGGTCGGCACCGACGACAACAAGCCGCTGTTCAACGCCTGGGGCGGCACGATGTACGGCGCCTCCGTGCCCGCCGACATCTGGAAGTCGGCCATGGACGGCGCGCTATCCGGCACCGAGTGGGAGTCCTTCCCCGAGCCCGGCTACATCGGCGGTCAGGCCGGCCGCTCCTCGTGGGAGTCCTCCGGGACCGGATCGGGCACCACGGGCGGCACCGACACCGGCGACACCGCTCCCCAGCCGAGCGTCGCGCCCGCGCCCGTCCAGCCCGCCCCCGCCCCGCAGGCCCCCGGCCCGCTGACCATCCAGGTGCCCGGCCTGCCGGAGATCGTCATCCCC
>NZ_JAALDU010000446.1 GCF_014145015.1 Dietzia sp. E1
TCGAGCGCGCCCGCCAGCTGGCCCGGCAGCTCGGGCACCATCGCGCACAGCCGCTCCACCGACACCACCGCATCCTCGAACCCGAGGTCGCCGGCCAGGTCCCGGCAGGTCCGCAGCGGGGTGGTGACCCGCAACCCGTCGATCTCGGTGACAGCCGACGGCGGCAGGGTGCCGTAGCGGTAGATCCGACCCGGGCGGGACCGACGCGTCGAGGGCAGCCAGATTTCGGGTGGGGCATCCGCGGGCACCGAGTCGTCGCCCCACAGCAGGGCGGCGCTGCGGCCGCGCAGCACCCCGTCCGGCCAGGTCCGCGCCAGGGCGATATTGCGGAGCCGGAGGTCGTCGGGCTGGTCATCGCGTCGGTACATCCCGTGCCATATGCGCTCGTAGCGGCCGCGGTCCCGGGCGTCGGGGACGGCGGCGGCCAGTTCGGCCGTGGTGAGCGGCCCCGGCGGCAACCCGAGGACGTCGGCCGCGGTCGCCGGCGCGGCAGGGGGCGAGGTCGGAGTGTTCATGCCCCCACTCTGCCCCCGGACACGGCCGCGCCCCGGTCGTTCTCGGGGCCGGGGCCGGCCAGATGTGGAATTCGGGGCGGCTGTGGATCAGCGGGCCACCCGAGGGACTCACCCCGTGACGGCCTCCTTCATCGCCTTCATCAGAGCGTGCCCCTCGGCGCGGTCCGGCCACCGGTACTCAGCCGCCCGCGCGGCCCAGACCGACCCGGCGATCACGAGGAGGAAGCCCAGCGCTGAGATATACGGGCCGTACGAGACCGAGGTGCCCGCGGGCAGGCCCGAGATCAGCGGGTCGGAGGCGCCGGTCGAGCCGATGAGCACCCAGACGAAGGCGCAGTGGGCGATCAGCACGAGAGTCGCCACCGCGGCGTTGAGCAGAGCGAAGACACCCAACCGGGTGACGAGCGTGATCGAGGTGAGCGCGCACAGCGCGATGAGGCCGAGGAAGTTGATCGGCATCATCGCCCTCAGATCGAGGACGTCCGTGAGGGCGATCGCGGTGACCGGGGAACCGCCGCCCGACAGCCACGGCAGGTACAGGCTGAGCAGCGCGACCGCCAGTCCGGCGAACGCGACGACGCCACCGAGCCGGACCCGCACGTGGGGGATGACCCCGCCGTGGGCCCGCTCGGGAGCGGGTCCGGGCGCCTCGACCGATCGCGGCGTGACCGTGGACACCGATGACGGCATCGGCGAGGGCACGCGGTCCTGCATCGGCGTGGACGCGTATTCGGGGACGGGAGGGATGCGCGTGGACATGGTGACCACCCTTCGGCGAGACGGTGAGTGATGTGGTTCACACTTTATGCTGTCACGTCTACAACAGCCTGAGGTGTTCCTGTGGATCCAGGCTGGGCCGGTGATCGAGTTCGTGCTCTTCTTCGCTCCCGCGGTGATCTACGTGGTCGTGCAGTCGCGACGGGGCGACCGGTCACCCGCGTCCGCGCTCGACCGCATCGGTGTGCGGTGGGGCGCGCCCTCGGCCTACGGGTGGGCGCTCGTCCTGCTCATCCCCCTGGTGGCGGCGAGCTGGTCGGCGATCGCGCTGGTGCCCGCCGAGGTGGTGGACGATCCCGGCGTCATGATCGCCCGGGTCACCTCGGCCGGAGCCGTCGTCGGCGTCGCGCTGCGGGCGGTGGGCGAGGAGGTGTTCTTCCGCGGACTCCTCGGCGGCGTCCTCGTGCGTCGTCTCGGCTTCGCACGGGGCAACCTGCTGCAGGCGGCCGCGTTCGTCATCCCGCACCTCGCGCTGCTCCTGATCGACGCCGGCATGTGGCCGATCGTCGTGATCCAGTTCGCGGCGGGCTACGCGCTGGGGTGGCTCCGGCACCGGACCGGGACGTTCGTCCCCGGCGCCGTCGTCCACGTCGTCGCCAACATCGTGGCAGGGCTCGTCACCGCCTGAACGCGGCGGCGCCGCTACACCCCGTAGAGCCGCGCCCAGTTCTCCCGGGTCGTGAGCTCGGCCTGGGCCGCGCGCCACCGCCGCTGCGCGGCGGGCGCCTCGCGGACGAACCGGGCCAGCAGCGACGCCAACCGCTTCTGCAGCTCGGAGACCCGCGCCGGGTCGACCTTCCGGTGGTGCACACCGGTCTGCGAGGCGTCGGTCACGTAGACCTCGTCGAACAGCGACACGTGCCACCAGGCGGCGTCCTCGTACGGGATCGCCACCACGCCGCGGCGCTGCCGACCGAGCTTCTGGGTGAGCAGCCGCTTGGCCAGCACCTGGTCCTCGCGGTCCTCGCGCGGGATCCCCACCTTGCGCTCGACGCCGATCCCGGCGGGCAGCGCCTCCACCGCGAGCTTGGCGGTCTCGGGGTACTCCGCGCGCTCGGCCCGGATCGCGGCGAGCGCGGCCTGCCCGCCGTCGCCCATCCCGCGGGAGCCGTCGGGCCCGTCGAGGAACGCCTCGATCCCCCGCATCCGTGTGGCCGCCAGCCCGTACTGCATGCCCACCATCGCCCGCAGGACACTGCGCCCGAGGTTCTTGGCCATGCTCTTCGGGTCGATCCCCTGCCGGATCGCGGCGGTGACCAGCGAGTTGCGCTGGGAGAAGAACTGGCCGAAGTCGTCGCCGTCCTTCCAGTAGAAGTCGGCGTGCCACACGGCCGCGCCCTGCAGCGTGCAGGTGGGTATCCCGGCCTGCCGGCACCGGAGGCCGTACTCGATGTCGTCCCACTGGAAGAAGTACGGCATCGGCAGGCCCACCTCCTCCACCGCCTCGCCCGGGATGAGGCAGGACCACCAGGCGTTGTACTCGGCGTCGATCCGCCGCTCCTGCCGGTTCTCCACGACCGACTCGTCGCGCAGCGCGTACTCGTCGGCGTCCAGGCCGCCGCGGAGCTCGTCGAGCTGCGTGCGCTCGGCCGAGACCAGCAGGTAGTCGGGGTTGAACAGGTACAGCATCTGCGCGCCGACGAGCATCGGCTCGCGCGTCACGGCGGCGAAGGCGAACAGGCGCAGCACCGTCTCCGGCTCCACCCGGACGTCGTCGTCCATGAGCAGCACGTCCACCGGGCCGGCGGCGCCCGGCGCGGTGGCCTCGTACAGCCCGCGGCTGAAGCCCCCGGCGCCGCCGAGGTTGGGCTGGCGCAGGTAGTGCAGCCGGTCGCCGAACTCCTCGGCCGCGTGCCGGAACGGATCGCGGGTCTCCACCAGATCGGTGCCCTGATCCGTGACGTAGAGGTCGTCGATGAGGTCCGCGACGAGGGGATCCGAGGCCAGCGAGTCCACGGTGGCCGCACAGTCGTCCGCCCTGTTGAACGTGCAGATCGCCACGGCGGCGCGGCGGGCGGGCCTCGTCGTCGTCGTACTCCACACCACCTCCGACACGGTCGCCGGCGCGTCCACGGCGTGCAGCTCCAACCACATCGCGCCACCGTCGGTGAACGTGTCGACCGGCACGTGCAGCACCGCCATCCCGTCGCCGTGGTGGTGGACCACGTCCACCGTCCGCACGTGGGAGCCGATGTCGGACGCGCGGACCAGCACGTCCAGCTGCCCGGTCGTCTCCACGGACACGCGCACGGTGAGCTCGGTGACCCAGGTCCACCGCTGCCAGTAGGAGGCCTCGAACCGACCGAAGTAGGTGTTGGTGTCGACGATCGCGCCGGCGTCCAGGTGCAGCTCGGCGCGGGTGCGGCGCACGACACCGCGCACGATGCGCGAGTACAGGTCGTCGTTGACCCACCGGCGCGGGCCCGAGAACAGCGTGCGCTGGAGCAGCAGGTCGCGCTCGGGCTGCGGGGCGGCGGTGTCGGGGCCCGCGGCGGTCACGGTGGTGGCGTCCATGAGGCGATGCGCTCCTGGTGGGGTCGGTGCGGGGGACACGGCCCGTCGGGGCCGTGCGGGCGGCGGGCCGCTCAGGGCCCGG
>NZ_JAALDU010000447.1 GCF_014145015.1 Dietzia sp. E1
GCCGTGTGGCGGGGGCCTTCTCTACATCAGGCGCGGGAGGCGATCAGGTGGTGGCCGGAGCCGCGCCACCACCGCTGCCCGAGGGGCCGCCGGTGGAGCCGCCACCGAAACCACCCGTGCTCGGCGGGAGCGAGTCGCCCGGGCCGGCCTCGCCGGTGGGCGCCACGCTCGCGGAGATCTCCTCGCCTTCGCGGTCCCGCGGGGCGTCCGGGCGGGGAGCACCGGAGAAGGTGAACTTGGCGTCCTCGGTGCGCTCGGACTCGCCGTCCCAGCCCTCGACGTCGACCTTCACCATCTCGCCGGCCGCGACCTCGCCGAAGAGGATCTTCTCCGAGAGGGTGTCCTCGATCTCGCGCTGGATCGTGCGACGCAGAGGCCGCGCGCCCAGGACCGGGTCGAACCCGCGCTTGGCGAGCAGGCTCTTGGCCCGATCGGAGACCTCGATGTCCATGTCCTTGGCCTTCAGGGCGTCCCGGACACGGCCGATCATGAGATCGACCATCTGGACGATCTGCTCCTGCGTGAGCTGGTGGAACACCACGATCTCGTCGATGCGGTTGAGGAACTCCGGGCGGAAGTGCTTCTTCAGCTCGTCGTTGACCTTCTGCTTCATCCGCTCGTAGGCGTCCTCGGTGTTGTCGGAGGACTGGAAGCCCATCCCGACGGCCTTGGAGATGTCCTTGGTCCCGAGGTTCGAGGTGAAGATCAGCACGGTGTTCTTGAAGTCCACCATGCGTCCCTGACCGTCGGTGAGACGGCCGTCCTCCAGCACCTGGAGAAGGGTGTTGTAGATCTCGGAGTGCGCCTTCTCGATCTCGTCGAACAGGACCACCGAGAACGGCTTGCGCCGCACCTTCTCCGTGAGCTGGCCACCCTCCTCGTAACCGACGTACCCGGGAGGCGCGCCGAAGAGCCGCGAGGCGGTGAAGCGGTCGTGGAACTCACCCATGTCGATCTGGATGAGCGCGTCGTCCTCACCGAACAGGAAGTTCGCGAGTGCCTTGGACAGCTCCGTCTTACCGACACCGGACGGGCCGGCGAAGATGAACGAGCCCGAGGGACGCTTGGGATCCTTGAGCCCGGCACGCGTCCGGCGGATCGCCCGGGAGACGGCCTTGATGGCGTCCTCCTGGCCGATGATCCGCTTGTGCAGCTCGTCCTCCATGCGGAGCAGACGGGTGGTCTCCTCCTCGGTGAGCTTGAAGACGGGGATGCCGGTCCAGTTGCCCAGGACCTCGGCGATCTGCTCCTCGTCGACCACGGCGGCCACGTCCATGTCGCCCGCGCGCCACTGCTTCTCGCGCTCGGCACGCTCGGCGATGAGCTTCTTCTCCGTGTCGCGCAGGCCGGCGGCCTTCTCGAAGTCCTGCGCGTCGATCGCGGACTCCTTCTCGCGGCGGGTCTCGGCGATCTTCTCGTCGAACTCGCGCAGGTCCGGCGGAGCCGTCATGCGCTTGATGCGCATGCGGGCGCCGGCCTCGTCGATGAGGTCGATGGCCTTGTCCGGCAGGAAGCGGTCGTTGATGTACCGGTCCGCGAGCTGGGCGGCGGCGGCCAGCGCGGCGTCGGTGATCGTGACGCGGTGGTGCGCCTCGTAGCGGTCCCTCAGGCCCTTGAGGATCTCGATGGACAGCTCCACGCCCGGCTCGGGAACCTGCACCGGCTGGAAGCGCCGCTCCAGGGCCGCGTCCTTCTCGATGTGCTTGCGGTACTCCTCGAGCGTGGTGGCACCGATGGTCTGCAGCTCACCGCGGGCCAACTTGGGCTTGAGGATCGACGCGGCGTCGATCGCGCCCTCCGCGGCACCCGCGCCGACGAGCGTGTGGATCTCGTCGATGAACAGGATGATGTCGCCGCGCTGGTTGATCTCCTTGAGCACCTTCTTCAGGCGCTCCTCGAAGTCACCGCGGTAGCGGGAACCGGCCACGAGCGAGCCGAGGTCCAGCGAGTACAGCTGCTTGTCCTTGAGCGTCTCGGGGACCTCGTTGTTGACGATGGCCTGCGCGAGGCCCTCGACGACCGCGGTCTTACCGACGCCGGGCTCACCGATGAGCACCGGGTTGTTCTTGGTGCGCCGGGAGAGCACCTGCATGATGCGCTCCACCTCCTTGGCGCGACCGACGACCGGGTCGAGCTTGCCCTCCATGGCGGCCTGGGTGAGGTTGCGGCCGAACTGGTCCAGGACCGTCGACGAGGACGGGGTGCCGGACTCGCGGCCACCGGTACCCGCGGGCGTACCGGAGGCCTCGGCCTCCTTGCCCTGGTAACCGGAGAGCAGCTGGATGACCTGCTGGCGGACCCGCGTGAGGTCGGCGCCGAGCTTGACCAGCACCTGGGCGGCCACGCCCTCACCCTCGCGGATCAGGCCGAGCAGGATGTGCTCGGTGCCGATGTAGTTGTGGCCGAGCTGGAGCGCCTCCCGCAGGCTCAGCTCGAGCACCTTCTTGGCGCGCGGCGTGAACGGGATGTGCCCGCTGGGCGCCTGCTGGCCCTGGCCGATGATCTCCTCGACCTGACTACGCACCGCCTCAAGCGATATCCCCAGGGACTCGAGCGCCTTGGCGGCCACTCCCTCACCCTCGTGGATGAGACCCAGCAGGATGTGCTCGGTGCCGATGTAGTTGTGGTTGAGCATCCTGGCCTCTTCCTGGGCCAGGACGACGACGCGACGTGCGCGGTCGGTAAACCGTTCGAACATCGTGCTACCTCACATTCCTCGGTTTTTCACCACTGTAGTGGCCGGTTCTGACGCTCTGTACCGCAGGAGCAGCACGGGGTCTGTCACCAGGATTCAACGCGGCAGGTCGGGGAACCATTGCAGATTCGTGTACGCCGTCAGCGAACGCCCGGAACAGACCCCGTTTAGCATGGGCGACAGTGGAAAACGGAGACGGCGGGGACGTGGAGCGCGGACGCGGGTTCAGCATGGGGCGCACGGTCGGGGTGGCCGTGGTCGGTCTGGCGGCGATGGCCGGGCTCATGCTCTGGCTGGCCCTGGCGCTCTCGGATAAACGGGCGCTCGACGCCCGGGAGGGTCTGCTCTTCGGTACGTGGCGCGTCCCTTACGACACCTACGCCCCGCCGGCCGCCGTGATCGTGGCCGCGTTCGCCGTCGCCCTCGCCTTCGTCGCGATCGCCACCGGCGCGGAGACGACGGTGGTCAACCGCTACCGGCGGGCGACGGACGAGGTGGGTACGCCGCTGGCCCCGAAGATCGTCATGGCCGAGACCCGAGGGGTCTTCCACGGGCCGGTGACCATCACGGTCCTCATCCCGGCGCACAACGAGGAGGACCGGATCGCCGCGACGCTCACCTCCCTGCAGACCCAGTCCGACCCGCCCGAGCGCATCATCGTGGTGGCGGACAACTGCACGGACGCGACGCCCGAGCTCGCCCGCGCCGCCGGGGTCGAGGTCTTCGAGACGAAGGACAACGTCCACAAGAAGGGCGGCGCCCTCAACCAGGCCCTGGCGGAGCTCCTGCCGGAACTCGGCGAGAACGCTCTGCGTCATGGTGATGGACGCCGACACCGTCCTGGACCAGGGATACCTCACCGCGGCTCGGCGCCGCTTCACCGACGACCGCGCGCTCATGGCGGTCGGCGGCCTGTTCTACGGGGAGGACGGCGCGGGCCTGCTGGGCCAGTTCCAGCGCAACGAGTACACCCGCTACAGCCGCGACATCCGTCGCCGGCGGGGACGGGTGTTCGTCCTCACCGGCACCGCGTCCGTGTTCCGGTCGCGCGCGCTGCGCACCGTGGCCGCGTCACGCGGGACGAGGATCCCGGGCCGCGCCGGGGACGTCTACGACACGGCCGCCCTGACCGAGGACACCGAGCTCACGCTCGCCCTGAAGTCCCTGGGCGGGCTCATGGTCTCCCCGCAGGAGTGCACCGTGGTCACCGAGGTCATGCCCACGTGGAAGGCACTGTGGCATCAGCGACTGCGGTGGCAGCGGGGCGCGCTGGAGAACCTCGCCGCGTACGGGATCACCCCCCAGACGACCCGCTACTGGTTCCAACAGCTCGGCATCGGCTACGGCGCGATCGCGCTGTCGAGCTACCTGCTGCTCATCCTCATCACCGCCCTCGCGTTGGACCAGTGGGTCTGGTACCCGTTCTGGGGCGCGCTGGGCCTGCTGTTCATGCTCGAGCGGCTGGTCGGCGTGTGGCGCGCGGACCTGCGCGCCAAGCTCGTCGCCATCACGCTCGTCCCGGAGCTGATCTACGCCACGTTCCTCAACGTGGTGTTCCTCAAGGGCGTGGTCGACATCCTCCTGGCGCGGCAGGCCAGCTGGGGACACGTCGTGCGGGACGCCGACGGCGCGACACGGGTGGCGGGCACATGACGCCGGGCGGCGGCGGTGTCGCACCGCACGAGATCGTCCTCGCGGGGATCCTCCTGCCCGAATCCGTGCTCTCCTCGGACTGGTTCGCCGTCCTCGCGGCGTTCGTCGC
>NZ_JAALDU010000044.1 GCF_014145015.1 Dietzia sp. E1
GGCGTCGTGGAGGAGCTCGGCGCGCGGCTGCTGGCCCGCCTCGACGAGCTCATCACGGCCGCCTCGGCAGAACGCGACCGGCTGGCGGCCGCGCGCGCGGAGGCGAGTGCCCGGGCCACCGCCCTGCGAGGTGACCTCACAGCGGCGGAGTCGGAGGTCTCACGCCTGGGGGACGCCGCCCACCGCGACGAGATCGTCCGCGCCCAGCTCGAGGTCAAGGTCTCGGAGCTCGAGGCGGCGGTGCTCGAGCGTCACGGGATCGAGCCGGAGGCGCTGGTCGCCGAGTACGGGCCCGACGTCGATCTGCCGCCGTCCGCGCTGGAGATGTCGGAGTACGAGGCGGCCCGCGAGCGTGGCGAGGACGTCACCCCGCCGCCGCCCATGCCGTTCGTCCGGTCCGAGCAGGAGCGGCGCCTCAGGCGAGCCGAGAAGGACCTGGCCACGCTCGGCAAGGTCAACCCGCTCGCGTTGGAGGAGTTCGCCGCGCTCGAGGAGCGCTACGCGTTCCTGTCGGCCCAGCTCGACGACGTCAAGAAGGCCCGCGCGGACCTCGAGGGGGTGATCGACGACGTCGACGACCGGATCGAGCAGATCTTCACCGAGGCGTGGATCGACGTCGAACGCGAGTTCCGCGACGTGTTCTCTGTGCTGTTCCCGGGCGGCGAGGGCCGGCTGGTGCTCACCGAACCCGACGACATGCTCGCCACCGGCATCGAGGTGGAGGCGCGGCCGCCCGGGAAGAAGGTCAAGCGGCTCTCGCTGCTGTCCGGCGGCGAGAAGTCGCTCACGGCGGTGGCGATGCTGGTGGCGATCTTCAAGGCCCGACCGAGCCCGTTCTATGTGATGGACGAGGTCGAGGCCGCGCTCGACGACACCAACCTGCGTCGGCTCATCGGGCTGTTCGAGCAGCTGCGAGAGACCAGCCAGCTCATCGTGATCACCCACCAGAAGCCGACCATGGACGTCGCCGACGTGCTCTACGGCGTCTCCATGCAGGGCGACGGGATCTCCAAAGTCATCTCGCAACGCATGCGCTGACCGGGGCGTCAGGCCCCCGCTCCGCCGGACGCGACCCGCGGCCGGTGTGGACGAGCAGAAGATCCGCGACTACGAGCGAGGGATCGGTGAACTCGACGACACCGAGGTGCAGGCCCTCACCGTGCAGGCCCTCACCGACGCCCTCGAGTAAGTCAGGATGATCGACCGATGGGACAGCGAGGGCGGCCCGGTCGGGGAGGACGACGTCTGACGGACGCCCTCGGCCATACTGGGCACCGTGACTACCACCACCTGGATCATCATCGCCGTCGCCGCGGTGCTGCTGCTGGCCGTCATCGCTCTGGTCGTGGGCCTGCAGCTGCGCAAGAAGCGGCAGATCTCCCTGACCAAGGCCGAGGAACGCAAGGAGCTCACCCGCGAGGAGCGGTCCGGCAACTACCAGGCCGGGACGGGGTTCTCCTTCGCGCAGGGCGGCGGAGTGGCCGCGCCCGCCAAGGAGCCGGTCCCCAGGGAGGAGCCCCGTTCCGCTGCCGCGCCGCCCGCCGCGCCGCCCGCCG
>NZ_JAALDU010000448.1 GCF_014145015.1 Dietzia sp. E1
GGTGCGGGCGGGGTCGGCGGCGACCGCCGGGCGGACGAGGTGGGTCCTGGGGCCGACGGCGAGGTGGCCGGCGACGACGTGCCCGGAGTCGGCGACGACGAGGAGTTTCCTGGCGAGGTCGGCGTCGCGTCGGTCGCGGTCGCCGGCCCGGCGGGATCGTCGGGGTCGGCCGCACACCCGCCGGTGAGAGCGATCGCCAGGAGCGCCGCGAAGGCGGTGGCTCGGAGGGGCGGTCGGTGGCGCATCGCACGCAGTCTGCCACGAGGGAGGGGTTGCGCCCGAGTGTGACGGCAGAGGATCCTGGGGACAGAGGGAGCCCGGCGACGGCGGAGAGTCCGCACGCCGCCCTCTGCAAGAGAAGGAGCGTGACAGATGCCCCCGTTCGACCTCTCCCAGCTCCAGGCCATGTGGGATGGAATCTTCCCCGCGATCTTCGGGCCCCTGGCAGCCGTGGTCGATACCATTGGTGCGTCGGTCCAGGGCCCCTGATCTCCTGACGGCACGGCCCTCGGCCCGGGGCGGTTCAGCCCAGGGCGAGGATCTTGTGCAGCGTCCTGATGTTGCGCATGGTCAGATGCCGCCCGTGTGACCTTCCGCTGGTCACCTTGGCGGCGGGCGAGCTCAGCGTGAGACCTCTGGGCACCCGCCAGTAGACGCAGACCGATCCGGCCGCGACCTCCTCGGTGCCGGCCGGATCGACCGCCGCCGCCATCGCCTCGGCCACCGCCGCCGTCACCTCCGGCTCGTCGGAGAAGACCAGGTAGTCGTGGTGGTCGTCCAGGGTGGCGAACGGGTACGCCGCGACCGCGTCCTCGACGGCGCCGCGGGTGAGGACCTGGACCACCGCGTCGTAGCCGAAGCGGTCGGCGTAGGCCGCCTCCAGCGCCGCACGTAGCTCTGCCTCGGGGCGAGGGTCGGTGACGACCACGTTGCCGGTGGCCAGCACCGTCTTCACGTCCGCGCAGCCGGCGGCTTCGGTGCACTCCCGCAGGTCCGCCATGGCGATCCGCGCGGCCTTTCCCACGTTGATCCCCCGCAGGAGGGCGATCTTGCGATCGGTGGCGGCGTTCATGGGTCGATCGTCCCACCGTATTCGCGCGTGAGGGTAACTTCTCGGCCATGGCAGTGTCAGTGCAGTCCGTGACGACCATCGAGGCCGGGATCCCCGAGATCATGGCCGTCCTGGCCGACGTGGAGTCCCTCGTCGACTGGTCGGAGGCGCACCGCGCCGTGGAGGTCCGCGAGGCCGACGACGAGGGCTGGCCCATCGTGGTGTGGGAGAAGATCTCCCAGTACGGCATGACCGAGGAGATGGTCGTCCGCTACGAGTGGTACGACGGCGAGGTGAGCTGGACCCTCGAATCCGGGACCAACCAGAAGATGCAGAACGCGCGGTACTCACTCACCGACAACGGCGACGGGACCACCCGGGTCGTGTTCGACCTCGAGGTGGAGCTCAAGGCCAAGCTGCCGGGCATGGTCGTCAAGAAGGCCCAGAAGCACATCGCCGACGTGGCCACGGCCGGCCTGCGCGAGGAGGTCCTGCGCCGCTACGGCTGACCCGCACCCGGGTGCAGCAGGCCGAGAGCCGCGCGCACCCCGGCCGCGGGCAGCTGGCCCGGCGCCGAGGCCTCGCCCACGGTGGCGAACGTCGCGGCCGAGCCGAACGCACCGCCGCCGATCCGC
>NZ_JAALDU010000449.1 GCF_014145015.1 Dietzia sp. E1
AGACCTCCGACCACCGGAGGTTCAATAAAGGTAACGGGATGGGGCGGGGTGCCGGCGACCCGGGTGGTCGCGCGTGCGTGATGATTGTGCACGGCCGACCGAGATCGCGCTCAGGTTTCGATAAGCCAGTGGTGCACATCACTGTGGTACTAAACGTGCTGGTGAGTGCAGTATTCGCACTTCGTCCGCCTGGTGTGCGGGCGGTCGGTAGGAAGAACTCTGGGAAAAGCCTTCTCTCTCACGCCGAGTGACGTCGACCCGCGCGCGGGTGCGTTGGCACCGGCGCGGCGGATCCGCGGCGAGCGGGATCTCAATTGTGGTCGTAGCCGTCGTGCGAATCCGGGGGTGTCGCCGACATGGTTACGACCATCGCCGGGGTGGTTACGACCATGTGAAGGTGTCGCCGCGAAGGGATGACAGCGCGAGCACCGCAGCGAGGGGCCGACTACCTGCGCGGCCGCCGAACTCGGTGGCTGTCACGGCGGTGGAGCCTATTCGAGGTCCGGACCCGGCGGGCTCTGGATGCGGTACAACCGTGGAATGAGCGAATCCAGCATCCAGCCCGCGTCCTCGTCCGACAAGGCCGATCGCCCGTTCGACATCGTCCTCTACGGTGCGACCGGGTTCACCGGGGGACTGGTGGCCGAGTACCTGATGCGGAACCTTCCCGAGGGCGGTTCGTGGGCCGTGGCCGGACGCAATCGGACCAAGCTGGACGCCCTCGTCACCCGCCTGGCATCCGAGATGCCGGACGTCCCCGCCCCGGGCGTCGTGGTCGCGGACACCGAGGATGCGCGGTCACTGGTCGAGATGGCGCTGTCGGCCCGCGTCGTCATCACCACGGTCGGTCCCTACCTCGAACACGGCGAGCCGCTCGTGGCCGCCTGCGCCGAGGTCGGCACGGACTACGTGGACCTGACCGGCGAGCCCGAGTTCGTCGACCGTATGTACCTCGAGCACAACGACGCGGCGGTCGCCTCCGGGGCCCGGATCGTGCACGCCTGCGGCTTCGATTCGATCCCCCACGACCTGGGCGTGTTCTACACGATGAAGCACGTGCCCGAGGGTGTGCCCGCGGTCGTCTACGGCGCGGTCCACGCGGACGCCCGGTTCTCGGGCGGGACGTTCCACTCGGCGATCGGCCAGTTCGCCCGGCTGCGCGAGGCCGCGAAGACGGCCGCGCGGCGGCGGCAGAAGGAGGGGCGCGTGGCCGGCCGGCGGATCAAGTCGGTCACGGGTAAGCCTCACCACGACAGCGTGCTGGGCCGGTGGCTCGTGCCGCTGCCGACCATCGATCCGCAGGTCATTCTGCGCTCGGCCGCCGCGCTGGACAGCTACGGCCCCGACTTCACCTACTCGCACTACGCCTCGGTCGGCTCGCCCGTCACCGCCGTCGCCGGGATGGTCGGAGTGGGCGCGCTCGCGGCGGGGTCCCAGGTCGGTCCGATCCGGTCGCAGATCCTCAAGCGGATCGACCGCGGCGCCGGGCCGAGCGAGTCCCGCCGGGCCCGCTCGTCGTTCGACGTCACCTTCGTCGCCCTGGCCGGTGGACGGCGGGTCGTCACCCGCGTCTCGGGCGGGGACCCGGGCTACACGGAGACGTCCATGATGCTGGCCGAGTCGGCGCTGTGCCTGGCGTTCGACGACCTGCCCGCGCTCTCCGGTCAGCTCACCACCGCGCAGGCGATGGGCGACGCGCTCCTCGAGCGGGTGCAGCGCGGCGGCCTGACGTTCGAGGTCCTGTCCACCTAGCCGGATGCCGCGCCGGTCACGGGGCATGGGAGCGGATTCGCCCGCCGGTGGGCTCCGACTAGACTCGGCCCCGTGACCTCTCACGTGGACTCCATCTCGCACGCCTCCTCCACCCCCGAGCTCGCCCAGCCGTGGGCCGAACTCGGACTCAAGGAGGACGAGTACGCCCGCATCCGCGAGATCCTGGGGCGCCGCCCCACGGACGCTGAGCTGGCCATGTACTCGGTCATGTGGTCGGAGCACTGCTCCTACAAGTCCTCCAAGGTGCATCTGAAGTACTTCGGTGAGACCACCACCGACGAGATGAGGTCCACCATGCTCGCCGGCATCGGCGAGAACGCCGGCGTCGTCGACATCGGCGACGGCTGGGCCGTGACCTTCAAGGTGGAGTCGCACAACCACCCCTCGTACATCGAGCCCTACCAGGGCGCCGCGACCGGCGTCGGCGGCATCGTCCGCGACATCATGGCGATGGGCGCGCGGCCGGTGGCCGTGATGGACCAGCTGCGCTTCGGTCCCGCGGACGCCGACGACACGCACCGGGTGCTGCCCGGCGTCGTGGCGGGTGTCGGTGGCTACGGCAACTGCCTGGGCCTGCCCAACATCGGTGGCGAGACGGTGTTCGACGAGTCCTACGCCGGCAACCCGCTGGTCAACGCCCTGTGTGCGGGTGTGATGCGGGTGGAGGACCTGCACCTGGCGTTCGCGTCGGGCAAGGGCAACCGCATCATCCTGTTCGGCGCCCGCACGGGTCTAGACGGGATCGGCGGCGTGTCGGTGCTGGCCTCGGAGACCTTCGACGTGGGCGAGGACGGCGCGCCCGTCAAGCCGCGCAAGCTGCCCAGCGTGCAGGTGGGCGACCCGTTCATGGAGAAGGTGCTCATCGAGTGCTGCCTCGAGCTGTACCGCGAGAAGCTGGTCGTGGGCATCCAGGACCTCGGCGGAGCCGGCCTGGCGTGCGCGACCTCGGAGCTGGCCGCGGCCGGTGACGGCGGCATGCACATCGTGCTGGACAACGTCCCGCTGCGCGCCGAGGGCATGAGCGCCGCGGAGATCCTGTCGTCCGAGTCGCAGGAGCGCATGTGCGCCGTGGTGGCCCCGGAGAACGTCGACGCGTTCATGGAGGTGTGCCGCCGCTGGGACGTGCTGGCCGCCGACATCGGCGAGGTCACGGACGGTGACCGCCTCACCATCGAGTTCCGCGGCGAGATCGTCGTGGACGCCCCGCCGGAGTCGCTGGCCGACGAGGGACCGGTCTACGAGCGCCCCGTCGAGCGCCCGGCCGACCAGGACGCCCTGCAGGCCGACACCACCGCCGGCCTCGCCCGCCCGGCCACCGGTGACGAGCTGCGGCAGACCCTGCTGGACATGATCTCCAGCCCCGCCCTGTGCTCGCGCAAGTTCATCACCGAGCAGTACGACCGCTACGTGCGCGGCAACACGATCCTCGCGGAGTACGCCGACGGCGGCGTCCTTCGCATCGACGAGGAGTCCGGCCGCGGCATCGCCCTGTCGACCGACGCCTCGGGCCGCTACACCCGGCTCGACCCGTACGCGGGCGCCCGGCTCGCCCTGGCGGAGGCCTACCGCAACGTCGCCGTCACCGGCGCGACCCCGGTCGCGGTGACCAACTGCCTCAACTTCGGCTCGCCCGAGGACCCGGGCGTGATGTGGCAGTTCCGCGAGGCCGTCCACGGGCTCGCCGACGGGTGCGCCGAGCTGGGGATCCCCGTCACCGGTGGCAACGTGTCCTTCTACAACCAGACCGGCACCACGCCGATCCTGCCGACGCCCGTCGTGGGCGTGCTCGGTGTGATCGACGACGTCGCCCGCCGCACGCCCACCGCGTTCGGCGACACCCCCGGCGAGAGCATCTACCTGCTGGGCGAGACCCGCGACGAGTTCGACGGTTCCATCTGGGCCCAGGTCGCCCACGACCATCTCGGCGGGACGCCCCCGACCGTGGACCTGGCGTGGGAGGCCACGCTCGCCCGCATCATGGCGACCTGCTCCAAGGACGGCCTCGTCACCGGCGCGCACGACCTGTCCGAGGGCGGCCTCGCCCAGGCGCTGGTCGAGTCGGCGCTGGCGGGGGAGTGCGGCATGCGCATCGTGCTCCCGGAGGGCGCGGACCCGTTCGTGTGGCTGTTCTCGGAGTCCTCCGGCCGCGTCATCGTCTCGGTGCCGCGCGGCGAGGAGATCCGCTTCCAGCAGATGCTGACCGCCCAGAACATCCCGCACGCCCGCATCGGCGTGACGGACCCGGACCCGAGCACGTTCGAGGTGCAGGGTCAGTTCACCCTGACGATCGACGAGCTGCGCGAGGCACACGAGGGGACGCTGCCGGCGCTGTTCGGCGTCGATCCCGTCTGACGGTCACCGTCGGCGGATCGGTCGGGGGTAGTCGGGCGC
>NZ_JAALDU010000450.1 GCF_014145015.1 Dietzia sp. E1
CGGGCCGCCGGTGGCGCGGGCCAGCAGCAGCGACGTGTGCATCTCCTCCCACAGCACGCTCGACTCGTTGCTCGCCGCGCCGTCCACCCCGAGCCCGACCGGGATCCCGGCCGCCAGCATGTCCGGCACCCGCGCGATCCCGGCGCCCAGGCGGCCGTTGGAGACCGGACAGTGTGCGGCGCCCATCCCGCCCGCGGCCATCGCGGCGATCGCGGCGTCGTCGAGGTGCACGGTGTGCGCGAACCACACGTCGGGACCCACCCACCCCACGGACTCCATGTACTCCATGGGCGTACTGCCGAAGCGCTCGCGGCAGAACACCTCTTCGTCGTCGGTCTCGGCCAGATGGGTGTGCAGCCGAACGCCCTTCTCGCGGGCGAGGTCCGCGCTGGTGCGCAGCAGGTCGCCGGTCACCGAGAACGGCGAACAGGGCGCCACGGCGATCCGGCACATGGACTCCGGCGAGGCGTCGTGGAACCGGTCGATGACGTCGGCGGTGCCGGCGAGGATCGCGTCGGTGCTCTCGACCACCGAGTCCGGGGGCAGGCCACCGTCGCTGCGACCGAGGTCCATCGAGCCACGGGTGGGGTGGAAGCGCAGACCCACCTCGGCGGCGGCGGAGATCTCGGCGGCGAACACTTCCCCGGCGTCGGCCGGCACGACGTAGTGGTGGTCCGTGGTCGTGGTGCACCCGCCCAACGCGAGCTGCGCTAGTCCGCCGAGCGCCGCGGTGCGCACGTCGTCGGCCGTGATGCCGGCCCATACCGGGTAGAGCGTGGTCAGCCACTCGAACAGCGTCGAGTCCGCCGCCAGGCCGCGGGTGAGCCATTGATAGAGGTGATGATGGGTGTTGACCAGGCCGGGCGTCGCCACGCAGCCCGTCCCGTCGACCCGCTCGACGTCGGCCGGTACCAGCGCCGGGTCGCACGGCCCCTCACCCACCGCGACGATCCGCGCGCCGTCGAGCAGCACGTGCCCGCTCGCGTACCCGGCGTCGCCGGGACCGTCCATGGTGACGACCGCGCAGTTCTCGATGAGCACGGCGGTCATGACCGCACCAGACCTTTTTCGACCATGCCCGGGGTGAAGGCCGGCGTGAACCCCCGCACCCGCGCCGAGCGGATCATGCGGTCGGTGAGCTGCGCGTCGGCCTCGTCGGCCAGGGGGTGCAGGCTGCGCGCGCCCTCGGCTACCAGGCGTCCGCCCACGTAGACGTGGGTGAGATTGCGCAGCGAGCAGGCCAGGACGTACGTGGCGACCGGGTCCCAGATCGGGCCGGTGGCGGGCCTGGTGGGGTCGACGACGACGAGGTCCGCGTACTTCCCGACCTCCACGCTGCCGATCCTGCCGGACAGGCCGAGGGCCTCTGCCGCCCCGAGGGTGTGCATCCGCAGGACCTCGCGGGCGGCCAGCACTGCGGCATCGGAGTGGACGGCGCGTTGGGTGTACAGGCCGATCCGCATGTTCTGGAACGGGTCGGACACGTCGGTGCAGGACTGGTCGTCCAGGCCCATGCCGACGCGGATCCCGGCGTCGCGGTAGCGGGTGATGTCGGCGATGCCCGAGCCGAGCCGGCCGTTGGAGGTGGCCTGCCAGATCACGGCCGAGTCGGTCTCGGCCACGCGGTCGACCATGTGGTCGGTGGGGTGCACGAAGTGGCCGAACGCGAAGTCCGGTCCCAGCACCCCGGCGCGGTCGTACCAGTCGAACTTGGCCCGCTGCACCTCGAGGTGCTCGGCGGTCTCCACGAAGTGCGCCTGGTTGCCCACGCCGTGGGTGGCCATGGCGTGGCGCTCGCGTTCGGCGGTGACCGGCGACGACGACCACTGCACCGACCCGAACACCGACCCGCCCAGGTCCAGTTCCCGCGGCACGGTGCGCAGGCGGTGGTCGGTGACGTGGGCGAACGCCTCGAAGCACTCGTCCTCGGGGAGCTGCTCGTCGTCGAGCCGCGTCGAGGTGACGCAGCGGAGTCCGGAGTCGGCCTGGGCGTCGATCTGCCGGGTGAGGAAGTCGACGTCGTGGACCCGCTCGGCCTTCAGAGTGGAGGTGGCGTGGTCGAACACGGCCACCACCCGGCTCTGCGTGAAGTTGTAGGCGCTGGTCACTCCGTTGCGTAGGAAGTCCAGGCAGCCGGCGAGGGTGAACCAGTACAGGTCCTCGGCCTCCGCGCCGACCATCATCTCGCCCATCCGCGAGACCCACCCGTAGAGCGTGTCGTCGGGGGCGGTGCCACGCATGCCGGCGGTGAACAGGTGGCTGTGGGCGGAGACGAACCCGGGCGCCAGGATCGCGCCGCCCAGGTCGTGGACGGTCCCCGGCAGGCCGGGCGGCGGGTCGCCGGGGCCGAGTCCGGCGATGACGCCCGCGTCGTCGACGTGGACCCAGCCGTGGAACCAGGCGGGGGCGGCCGGGTCGGCGGACACCGGCAGGACCAGCGCGTCGGTGAAGGTGATCATGGGGGCTCTCGTTCTCTCGTACGTGCTCGCGGGGGCGGGCGGCTGGTGGGGGGGTGCGGCGGGCGCCTCAGCCGGGC
>NZ_JAALDU010000451.1 GCF_014145015.1 Dietzia sp. E1
CACGGCAGCGCCGGCCGGGCCCACGGCAGCTCCGGCCGGGCCGGCGTCAGCGCCGCCCGCGGGCCTCTCGGTAGATCTCGACGAGTGAGTCCGTGGAGGAGTCGAAGGCGGGCTCGGGATGGGTGTCGGCCGTGAGGGCGGAGAGCAGCTCGCCGGCCTGCGCCTTGCCCAGCTCCACGCCCCACTGGTCGAACGCGTTGATGCCGAGGATCGCCGCCTGGGTGAACACGATGTGCTCGTACAGCGCGATGAGCTGGCCCACGACGCTGGGGGAGAGGGACGGCGCGAGGATCGTGGTCGAGGGCCGGTTCCCGGGCATGACCTTGTGCGGGGCGAGGGCGGGATCGACGCCGTCGGCGAGGACCTCCTCCTCGGTCTTGCCGAACGCCAGCACCCGCGACTGGGCGAAGAGATTGGCCATGAGCATGTCGTGCATCGACACCGGCCCCGTCGCGCCGGAGACGTCGGCGTCCAGATCCGCGGCCGGACGCGCCACGCCGATGAAGTCGACGGGCACGAGCTGGGTGCCCTGGTGGAGCAGCTGGAAGAAGGCGTGCTGGCCGTTCGTACCGGGCTCTCCCCAGTAGACCTCGCCGGTCGGGTAGGTGACGTCCGAGCCGTCGAGACGCACCGACTTGCCGAGGGACTCCATGGTGAGCTGCTGCAGGTAGGCGGGGAACCGGTGGAGATCCTGGGCGTAGGGGATGACGGCCTTGGACTGGGCGCCGAGGAAGCAGGTGTACCAGATCCCCAGCAGGGCCATGAGGACCGGCGCGTTGTGCTCCGGCGCCTCGGTGGCGAAGTGCAGATCCATGGTGTGGAAGCCCTCGAGCATCTCGACGAACGCCGGCGGGCCCGCCGTGATCATCACCGACAGCCCGATCGCGGAGGACACCGAGTAGCGGCCGCCGACCCAGTCCCAGAAACCGAACATGTTGTCCGGGGCGATGCCGAACTCGGCGACCTCGTCCGCGGCGGTCGACACGGCGACGAAGTGAGAGGCGATCGCCTCCTCCGACCCCAGGGCCTCGATGAAGTGCCGCCGCGCCGCGTGCGCGTTGGCCATGGTCTCCTGCGTCGTGAACGTCTTGGAGGCGACCACGACCAGCGTGGTGGCCGGGTCGATCTCGGCGAGGGTGGCGGTGAGGTCCGCGGGGTCGACGTTCGAGACGTAGCGCGCGCGGATCCCGGCGGTCTGTAGCTCGCGTAGCGCGGCGTCCACCATCACCGGGCCGAGGTCCGAGCCGCCGATGCCGATGTTGACCACCGTGTCGATCCGCTCGCCCGTGTGCCCGGTCCACTCGCCCGAGCGGACGCGGTCGGCGAGATCGGTCATGCGCGCCAGGACCGCGTGGACGTCGGCCACCACGTCGGAGCCGTCGACGACGAGCTCGGCATCGGCCGGGAGCCTGAGCGCCGTGTGGAGGACGGGACGGTCCTCGGTCGTGTTGATGCGATCTCCCCGGAACATGGCCGCCCGCTGCGCCGGCAGCCTGGCGGCGTGGGCCAGTTCGGTGAGGGCGCGCAGGATCTCGTCGGTGACCAGGTGCTTGGACAGGTCCACGTGCAGGTCGCCCGCCGTGACCGACATCCGGCGGCCGCGTTCGGGATCGGCGTCGAACAACTCGCGCAACGTCACCTCGCCGATCGAGGGGACCAGGCCCTCGACCGCTGCCCACTGTTCCGTCGTGCTGATGTCGGTCATGGCTGCGAGATTAGCCGGGAATACGAACGCGCCGCCGACTGTTCAGAGGATGTGACCCGTGTAACTCCACCCGTCCCGCAGGCCGAGCGACTGGTCGCACTCGGCGTGCCGGAGATCGCCGGGATCAGTGCCGATCAGCTGCGGGACCACGCCCGCGCGTTGGCCGCCGGACCCGGTGACGGGCGGATCGGTGGCGGAGCCGTGCTGGCCGTCCACCCCTCACTCCTGTCGGCCGCGCGACTGGCGGCACTCATGCGCCGCGACGGGAAGGCGGGCTTCGTCGTCGTCGACATGACCGACCTCGCCGACTTCACACCCACCGACGACATCACCCTCCCCGACGCGCCGCTCTACCTCCTCGACGACGTCACGCGCGGTGACGACATGCTGGACTGGACCCCCACCGACGCGCACGCGGCTCTGACCGCCCGCGGACGCACTCCGCTGACCGTCTCCGAGGGGATCAGCTGGGTACTGCAGCAGCCCGACGCGCTCGAGCCGGGTAAGTGCTTCATGTGTATCGGCTCGCGCAAACCCAAGCCGACCGGCGGGCTGGACTCCCGCACGCCCGCGCTGTGGATCAGCGGCGGCACCGGCCGCGACGGCAAGGAGAACAAGGGCGCGCCCAAGGTGGGGTGGTGCTGGGCGGGCAACCACCACACCTGGCTGGGCTCGCGTCGACGTCCGGCAGGCGGGGGCCGGTTCAGTAGCCCAGCCGGCCGCGGCCCAGGCGCAGGAGCATCCCGGCGAGCGTCTGACCCTCCTCGCCGAGGGACGCGAAGCGCTCGTAGACCTTGAGCTCGCGCGTGTGCACGAGCTTGGTGCCGCCCGACTGCATACGCGTGCGGCCGATGCGGCGGGAGATCTCGCTACGGCGGGTGATGGCGTCCAGGATCTCGGCGTCCAGACGGTCGATCTCCAGCCGCAGTTCCTGGATCTCGGCCTCGGACAGCGGATCGTCGGTGCCGGCGGGGTCGGTGCTCATGAAGCGAATTATCCCACTGCACCCCGGAGCGACCGAACAACCGTCTAGTGTTTGCGCCCGTGGAAGAATTCAACACGTTTCTCGCCGACATCGGATCGGTGATCTGGGGGCCGTTCGTCCTCATCCCGCTGCTGCTCGGCACCGGCTTGTTCCTCACCGTCCGACTGCGGGCGTTGCAGTTCCGCAAGCTCGGCCCCGCACTGCGGCTCGGCCTGCTCAAGCGGCACGACAGCGGCGGCGAGGGCGACATCTCGCAGTACCAGGCGCTCACCACGGCGCTGGCGGCCACGGTCGGCGTCGGCAACATCGTCGGCGTCGCCACCGCCATCGCGCTCGGCGGGCCGGGGGCGCTGTTCTGGATGTGGATCACCGCGCTAGTTGGCATGGCGTCCAAGTACTCCGAGGCGTTCCTGGGCGTGCGGTTCCGCGTCACCGACGCCCGCGGCGAGCAGTCCGGCGGCCCGCAGTACTACCTGCACCGAGGATTCGCCGAGATCTTCGGCCGATCAGGCGCCAGGGTCGGCCTGGTCATGTCGATCGTGTTCGCGGTGTTCGCCGTCCTGGCCAGCTTCGGCATCGGCAACATGACCCAGGGCAACGCCGTGGCGACCCAGTTGGAGAACTCGTTCGACGTCTCGCCGGTGACCACCGGCATCGTCCTCTTCGTCCTCACGGGCGCCGTGCTCCTCGGCGGCATCAAGGCCATCGGGCGGGTCACCGCCGGGTTCGTGCCGCTCATGATCCTGCTCTACATCATCGGCGGGCTCGTGGTGCTGGTCGTCAACGCCGATCAGATCCCGGCGGCGTTCGGCCTGGTCTTCTCCGACGCCTTCACCGGTACCGCGGCCGTCGGCGGCTTCGCGGGCTCCGCGATCCTGTACGCCATCCAGATGGGCGTCGCGCGCGGCATCTTCTCCAACGAGTCCGGCATGGGCTCGGCGGCGATCGCGGCCGCGGCAGCGCGGACCACCCACCCCACCCGGCAGGGTCTGGTCTCGATGACGCAGACGTTCATCGACACCATCATCGTCGTCACCTTCACCGGCCTGGTCCTGGTCACCACCGGCGTGTGGCAGGGAGGGGGTGACGTCGCGGGCACGATGACCGCCGACGCCTTCGCCTCCGCGATCCCCGAGGGCGACAAGCTCGTCGCGGTGTCCATCGCGTTCTTCGCCTTCTCCACCATCCTCGGCTGGTCGTACTACGGCGAGCGGTGCATGGAGCGGCTCGTGGGCGCGCGCGGCGTCATCCCGTACCGCATGGTCTTCACCTGCGTGGTGTTCATCGGCGCCGTCACCGAACTCAAGGTGGTGTGGAACTTCGCCGACGTGATGAACGGGCTCATGGCGATCCCCAACCTCATCGGCCTGCTCGTGCTGTCCGGGCTGATCGTCCGCGAGACGCGTCATTACCTGGACAACGACCCGTGTCTGGACGCCACCGCCTCGCAGGTCGATGAGTTCATGGGGGCCCGCACGCGCTGACCCCGGGCGGTGTCGGACCGGGTGGGTAGATTGGATCCCACGATGACCGACACCGCCTCCGCCCCCGCCCGCCAGCACTCGCCCCACTCGCCGCTGCTCGACGGGCTCAACCCCCAGCAGGCCGCCGCCGTCACCCACCGCGGCGGCCCGCTGCTGATCGTCGCGGGCGCCGGGTCGGGCAAGACCAGCGTGCTCACGAGGCGGATCGCCTACCTGCTGGCCGAGGGCGGCGCGCACCCGGGCCAGATCCTGGCCATCACGTTCACCAACAAGGCCGCCGCCGAGATGCGCGAGCGCGTCGCGGCGCTGGTCGGCCCGCACGCCGAGCGGATGTGGGTGGCCACCTTCCACTCGATCTGCGTGCGCATCCTCCGGGGCCAGTCGGCGCTGCTCGGGACCCGAAACTCGAACTTCACGATCTACGACTCGGACGACTCCCGGCGGCTGCTGGGGATGATCGCCAAGGAGCAGCAGCTCGAGGTCAAGAAGTTCACCCCGCGCATGCTCGCCTCGGCCATCTCCAACCACAAGAACGAACTGCGCGACCCGGCTGAGGCCATGGACCGGGCGCTCGAGGACTCGGATCGCACCGCGCAGACCGTGGCGGCCGTGTTCACCGAGTACCAGGCGCGGCTGCAGTCGGCCAACGCGTTCGACTTCGACGACCTCATCGGCGAGACCGTCGCCCTGTTGCGCGCGCACCCCGAGGTGGCCGCGTACTACCGCCGCCGGTTCCGTCACGTCATGGTGGACGAGTACCAGGACACCAACCACGCGCAGTACGTCCTGGTCCGCACCCTCGTGGGCGGCACAGCGGGGGACGACGACGAGGTGGGCGTGCCCCCGGCCGAACTCTGTGTGGTGGGTGACGCGGATCAGTCGATCTACGCGTTCCGCGGGGCCACGATCCGCAACATCGAGGACTTCGAGCACGACTACCCGGACGCCCGTTCCATCCTGTTGGAGCAGAACTACCGCTCCACGCAGACCATCCTGTCGGCCGCCAACGCCGTGATCGCGCGGAACGCCGGGCGGCGCGAGAAGAACCTGTGGACCGCCGAGGGCGCCGGCGAGCTGCTGGTGGGGTATGTCGCGGACAACGAGCACGACGAGGCGCGGTTCATCGCCGGCGAGATCGACCGGCTGGTGGACTCGGGCGAGGCGTCCTACTCCGACGTCGCGGTGTTCTACCGGACCAACAACTCGTCCCGCGTGATCGAGGACGTGTTCGTCCGCCTGGGCCTGCCCTACAAGGTCGTGGGCGGGACCCGGTTCTACGAGCGCAAGGAGGTGCGCGACGTGGTCGCCTACCTCAAGGTGCTGAACAACCCGGACGACGCGGTGGCGATCCGGCGCATCCTCAACACACCGAGGCGGGGCATCGGCGACCGGGCCGAGGCGTGCGTGGTGGTCCACGCGGAGCAGCGCGGCATCGGCTTCGCGCAGGCCCTGCGCGACGCGGCGGAGGGGAAGGTCTCGCTGCTGCCGACGCGTTCGGTCAAGGCGATCGCCGGATTCGTCGAGATGCTCGACGACCTGCGCGGGCGCCTCGACGGCGACGATCACGCCGGCGGGCACGACTCCGCGCCCGACGTGGGCGCGCTCGTGGAGGCGGTGCTCGAGCGCACCGGCTACCGCGCCCAGCTGGAGGCGTCCAACGATCCGCAGGACGCGGCGCGTCTCGACAACCTCAATGAGCTGGTGGGCGTGGGCCGGGAGTTCTCGTCGGAGGCCGCGCTGCAGCGCTCTGCGCGCGAGCAGGGCTTCGTCGAGGAGGCCGACGCGGACGCCGACCTGGACGAGGGTCTGGCCGAGCCGGGATCGCTGGCGGCGTTCCTCGAGCGCGTGTCGCTGGTGGCCGACGCGGACGAGATCCCCGACGACGCCCAGGGGCAGGTCACGCTCATGACCCTGCACACCGCCAAGGGCCTGGAGTTCCCGGTGGTGTTCCTCATCGGCATGGAGGACGGACTCTTCCCGCACATGCGGGCGCTGGGCGATCCCGCGGAGCTGTCGGAGGAGCGGCGGCTGGCCTACGTGGGCATCACCCGCGCCCGGCGGCGGCTGTACCTGACGCGGGCGATGATGCGCTCGTCATGGGGCCAGCCCATGACCAACCCGGGGTCGCGGTTCCTGGAGGAGATCCCCTCCGAGGCGATCGAGTGGCAGCGCGAGGAGCCGGCCGGCGGCGCCGGGTTCGGGGATGACGACTCGTACGCCCCGCGGCGGCGCTTCGGCGGCGGCTCCGGTGGCTACGGCTCAGGTGAATACAGCTCCGGCGGATACAGTTCCGGCGGCGGCTCCGGTGGGCGGTCGCCCGGGATCCCGCGCGCGAAGCCGTCAGCTCCCGCGCTGGAGTTGGCGCCGGGCGACCGGGTCACGCACGACAAGTACGGCCTCGGCAAGGTGCTCTCCTGCGACGGCAGCGGGCCGCGCGCCACGGCGACCATCGACTTCGGCGCCTCCGGGAAGGTGCGGCTCATGCTCATCGGGGGCGTACCCATGCAGAAGCTCTGACACTCGCAGGAGCACTGACCCCCGCAGGAGCACTGACCCCCGCAGAAGCACTGACTCGGAAGGGGCCGAGCGCCGCGGTGGGCTACGCGGATGCGTCCGCCCACTCCGCCCGGAACACCTCGTGGGGGATGCTGTCGGACCACGGGCCGCGGTAGGGCCGGTCGCCGGGCGTCGCCGCGACCAGATACGGCCGGGTGCGGAAGGTCGTGAACCGGTGGTGGGGGGAGCAGATCGCGGAGGACGTCGGCGGCCTCCGCGATGTCCGCCCGGTTGCCGCCAGAGCGCACCCACTCCGCCGTCTGGGCAGCGGTCTCGAGTGGGGTGTCCAGCAGGCTGGAGCCGGACAGCTTGAGTTACCACCGGCCGTCCGGGTACGGGCGCGGGGCCATGACGATCCCTCCGTAGAGGCGCTCACCGTCGCGGTACTTCAAGAGCGTCATGGTCGGCAGTAGCCCGCCCAGGTCCCCTCGTGGCCTTCGGGTGAGGCGGGTTCTCCGGGGCCGATGATCGCGACGTCGACGCCCTGCTCCGCGAGGTAGCGACCGGTCGCGGCGCCGATCGGGCCGGCGCCGACCACCACGAGGTCATGATGATTCGTGTCCACGTGAGCGGGTTCCCCTCCCGGAGCGCCGGAGACCCGTCCGGGTCGAGCATGTCATGTGGGTGCTCGTAAAAACGCAGGGTGTGTCGATAAGCGTGTGTAGACTCTCTTATCACTCGAGCGGGGGCGGAGGTGCGGCCGGGTGGACACCGAGAACGGACGGGTGCGGGTACGCGCAGGTGGGCGCAGCGAGAAGGTGCGTCAGGCCGTGGGGGAGGCGACGCTCGGCTTTCTGGCCGAGGGGCGACTGACCTTCAGCATCGTCGACGTCGCGGCGCGGGCGGGGGTGGGTCGGCGGACGGTCTACAGGTGGTGGCCGACTCGTCACGATCTGCTCGTCGAGGCCCTGCGGACCCATGTGCGGCGGGCCCCGGTCGTCGAGGCCGCCGGCTCGTGGGAGGAGAACCTCCGGGCGCTCGCGCACCGGCTCGCGGAGTTCGCCGCAGGGCCGGTCGAGGTGGCGATCGCCGCGATCATGGCGGGCGGCCAACATCCGGAGTTCAACCAGGCGGTGCTGGATCAGTGGCGGCCGGCGATGGAGTCATGGCACCGACTGGTGCACGTCGCCGCGGAGAGGGGCGAGGTCGCGGAGGGGCTCGACCCACGCACGGTGGTCGACACACTCCTTATGCCGATCGTCTTCACGCCCCTGGCGATGCGCCGTCCGATGGACACGTCCGAGGTGGACGCGCTGGTCGACCTACTGCTCACCGGAACACGCGCCCGGTAGTGCGGTAGCGGCCGGGCAGCGGGGCGGGTGCGCTCAGCTGCCGAGCGAGCCGTGGGCGTGGTCGTGCGAGCCGGCGAGGCTACCCATCGCCAGGTCGAGGCCGTGCTGTGCCAGCCACACGACCGGGTCGACGTAGTCCTTGCCGCCGTTGACCAGCACTTCGAAGTGCAGGTGGGTGCCGGTTGAGAACCCGAGGTTGCCCATGCCGGCGATCTTCTGGCCGGCGTACACGCGCTGGCCTTCCTGGACGTCGAGGGTCTCCATGTGGCCGTAGACCGTCATCGTGCCGTCGTCCGACATGATGCGGATCCAGTTGCCGAAGCCCTGAGCGGGCCCGGCGTCGATCACCACGCCGTCGGTCGCCGCGAGAATCGGCGTTCCGTTGACGTTGGCGATGTCGATGCCGTTGTGCATCGCCCCCCAGCGCATCGCGTACGGCGAGGTGAACGCACCGAACGCGGGGAGGGAGATCTTCGGACGTCGGGCCTGCTCCTCGGCGATCTCGCGCTGGGCGTTGATCTCTGTGCCGGCGTAGAGCATGGCCGACTGGATGTTCTCGGTGCCGGTGTCCCCGACGGAGGCGGGGACCACCACGGGCTCCGGCGCCGACGGGGTCGCCGGTGCTGAGGTCCCGGGCGTCGCGGGGCTCGCGGTGGCGGGGGCCGGCTCGCCGTTGGCCAGCAGGGCGATGTCGCCGGCCTCCGCCGAGTGGGTGCCGGTAGCGTTGAGCGCGGAGCCC
>NZ_JAALDU010000452.1 GCF_014145015.1 Dietzia sp. E1
CGGCGATAGACAGGTCGGTCTATCCGCAGTGATCGAGAGGTGAGGCCATGAGTCTGCGCGAGGCGTTCGCTTTCCCCGAGGTCGTCAATGACTATGCCGCCCGCTGCACCGCCGCCCTCGTGGTGACCCTCGCGGTGGTCACGATCGTCGTGCCGTCGCCCGCCCGGATCTGGCTCGCCGGGGCGTTGGTCGTCGGCTTCGCGCTGCGGGCGGCGGGCGGCCCGCGGTACTCGCCGTTCGGCCGGCTCTCCGTGCACGTGCTCGCCCCGCGGGTCAGTGCGGAACCCAAGCTGGTCTCCGGCGCGCCCAAGCGGTTCGCCCAGACCATCGGCCTGGTGATGTCGTCGGTCGCGTTCGGGCTGTTCCTCGGCGGACTGACCACGGCGGGGATCACGGTGCTCGGCGTGCTGGTGCTGGCCGCCCTCGCGGAGGCGGCGCTCGGCTTCTGCCTGGGCTGCTGGATGTACGGGCAGCTCCAGCGTGTCGGCCTCATCCCGGACGACGCGTGCGTGGACTGCGCTGACATCTGGGCCCGGCCCGGGATGACCGCCCGGAACTGACGCGCCGCGGCGGCACGCGATCGTGTCCTCGCCGCGACCGGCCCGCCGCCGCCCCTCGCTAGGGTGGGCCCATGAGCACTCCCGCTGACGGCACCGCCTCCGACCGCCCCGACGACCGGTCCGGCGACCGCGACTTCGAGAAGCGCTACGACACGTGGGCCCAGCAGGAGGGGGTCCGCGGGTACCCGGGCTCCGACTTCGGCGACACGCAGTACGGCGGCGGCTACGGCGATCCGCAGTACGGCGCGGGCCAGTATGGAGACCCGCAGTACGGCGCGGGGCAGTTCGATCCGGCGCAGTACGGCGCGCAGCCGGGCTACGGGACCCAGCCGTACGAGCAGCCGTACGAGCAGCCCTACGTCCAGCCGTATGGCATGCAGCAGTACGGGATGCCGCAGTACGGCCAGCCCGGTCAACCCTACGCCCAGCAGTACGGGGCGATGCAGCCCTACGGCCAGTATCCGCCGGCCGCTCGCAAGGACCCGGCGCTGATGCTCGTGGCCTCCCTCCTCATCCCCGGCCTGGGCACGATGCTCAACGGCCGGGTGGGTAGGGGCGTCGGGATCCTGGCGGGCTACGGAGTGGGCGTGCTGCTCTCGGTGGTCCTCATCGGGCTCCCGATCATGTTCGGGTTCTGGGTCTGGGGGATGGTCGACGCCTATCAGGGGGCGAAGGATCACAACGCCCGCCACGGTCTGCCCTGATCCCGGGTCGGCCGCCGCGGGTCCTCGCCGTCGTCATCCCACCCGCGTGGGCCGCGCCCTTCCGTAACCTGGTCGCATGACAGCGACCGAGATCCCCACCACCGACGCCCCTCGCCCCTCGGGCCTGGACCTGCGGTACGTCGATACGGACGTCCGGCCGCAGGACGACCTGTACCAACACGTCAACGGCACGTGGATCCGCGACCACGTGATCCCCGCGGACCGGCCGATCGACGGCGCGTTCCTCGCGCTGCGCGACTTGTCCGAGGAACGGGTCCGCGACATCATCACCGACGCCCCGGTCGACTCCCGGATCGGCGCGTTCTACGCCTCGTTCATGGACACCGACGCGGTGGAGGCGGCGGGCGTTGAGGCGCTGGCGCCGGACCTGGCCGAGGTCGACGGCGCGGGGGACGCGGACTCCCTCGCGCTGGCGATGGCGCGGCTCGAGATGGTCGGTGTCGGCGGGCTCATCGGCGCCTACGTCAACAACGACGCCAAGAACTCCACCGAGTACATCCTCTACCTGGTGCAGTACGGCATCGGACTGCCCGACGAGTCCTTCTATCGTGAGGACCAGTACGCGCAGATCCGCGAGCAGTACACGGAGCACATCGCGCGGATGCTCGAGCTGGCCGGGCTCGCGGACGCCACCGGGGCCCGCGAGAGCGCCGGGCGGATCCTGGCGCTGGAGACGCGCATCGCCGCCGCGCACTGGGACGTCGTGGCCCGCCGCGACGCGGACAAGACCTACAACCCCGTGACCTGGGACGAGCTGCCGACGCTGGCCCCCGGCTTCCCCTGGCACGACTGGGCCCGCGAGCTCGGCGGCACCGAGGAGACCTTCGGCCGGCTCGTCGCCATGCAGCCCGACTTCCTCACCGCGGTGGCCGGGCTCTGGGCCGGTGAGCCGCTCGAGACGTGGAAGGAGTGGCTGCGCTGGCGGATCGTCTCCTCCCGCGCGCCGTACCTGCCCACGGCGCTGGTCGAGGAGAACTTCCGTTTCTACGGCACCGTCATGTCCGGGACCGAGGAGATCAAGGCCCGTTGGAAGCGTGGCGTCGGCGCGGTCGAGGCCGCCCTCGGCGAGGAGGTCGGCAAGGAGTACGTGGCCCGCCACTTCCCGCCCGGCCACAAGGCGCGCATGCAGGAACTGGTCGCCAACCTCACCGCCGCGTACCGCTACTCGATCAGCAGGCTGCCGTGGATGACCCCGGCCACCCGCGAGCGCGCGCTCGACAAGCTCGAGGCGTTCGTGCCGAAGATCGGCTACCCCGACAAGTGGCGGGACTACTCGGCGCTCGAGGTCCGCGCCGACGACCTCCTCGGCAACGTCCGCCGCTCCGCCCGGTTCGAGCACGAGTACGAGCTGGGCAAGCTGGGCGGGCCCGTCGACCGCGACGAGTGGCACATGACGCCGCAGACCGTCAACGCCTACTACAACCCGGTGATGAACGAGATCGTCTTCCCGGCCGCCATCCTGCAGCCGCCGTTCTTCGACGCCGACGCCGACGACGCCGCCAACTACGGGGCGATCGGCGCGGTGATCGGGCACGAGATCGGCCACGGCTTCGACGACCAGGGGGCGAAGTACGACGGCGACGGCAACCTGGTCGACTGGTGGACCGATGACGATCGCGAGGCGTTCGGGACCCGCGTGGAGGCGCTGATCGCCCAGTACCAGGGCCTCACCCCGGACGGCCTCGATCCCGAGAAGGACCACGTCAACGGGGCCTTCACGGTGGGGGAGAACATCGGTGACCTCGGCGGGCTCACGATCGCGCTGCTGGCCTACCGGTTGGCGCAGGGCTCGGACGGCGAGCCGGCGCAGGGGCCGGACGTGGGGCCGGAGATCGACGGCATGACCGGGATCCAGCGGCTCATCACATCGTGGGCGATCGTGTGGCGGACCAAGACCCGCGCCGAAGAGGCCGCCCGGCGGCTCGCCGTGGACCCGCACTCGCCGCCGGAGTTCCGCTGTAACCAGGTGGTGCGCAACCTCGACGACTTCCACGAGGCGTTCGGCGTGACCGAGGCGGACGGGCTGTGGCTGGCGCCTGAGGAGCGGGTGAGCATCTGGTAAGCCCTCTCGGGGGCGATACCGCTCCGTTCCGCCGGGGGACGCGTACGGTGAGAGCCGTCACCAGAATCTTGGCGCTGTTCGCAGCGCGGGACGCGGCGACAGCCGCGCCCCGCCTCGGCCGTGAAGAGGAACGGGGTACCGATGTCAGACACTCTCGTGCCGTCCGGGCGGGCGGTCACCGCAGCGGACGCGCGCGCCATCCGTCAGCCGTTCGGGCTCTCCTGGCGTGAGCTGTTCATCACGACCGATCACAAGAAGATCGGCCTGATGTACATCGCCACGTGCCTGGTGTTCTTCTCGATAGGCGGCCTGATGGCCCTGCTGATCCGGGCGGAGCTGTTCTTCCCCGGAATGCAGTTCCTGTCCAACGAGCAGTACAACCAGCTGTTCACCATGCACGGCACCGTGATGCTGTTGTTCTACGGCACGCCGATCGTCGTGGGGTTCGGGAACTACGTCATGCCGCTGCAGATCGGCGCGCCGGACGTGGCGTTC
>NZ_JAALDU010000453.1 GCF_014145015.1 Dietzia sp. E1
GCCGGGGGCGACGACGACGAGGGCGGCGCCACGGCCGCGCCCGCAGCGGCCGAGCAGTCCGGACAGGCGGCCGGGCCGGAGCAGGGCGGCGAGCAGTCGCCCTCCGGGCCCGATACGTCGGACATCCCGGACCCGGTGGCCGAGGTGAACGGGACGGAGATCTCGCGCGACGAGTTCCTGTCGGTGTTCGAGAACCAGTACCAGCAGATGAGCATGCAGGCGCAGATGACGGGCCAGCCCGTCGACGAGGCACAGCTCAAGAAGCTCACCACCGACGGTCTGGTCGGCACCGAGCTGCTCACGCAGGAGGCGGAGAAGCGGGACATCGAGGTCTCCGACGAGGAGATCCAAGCGGAGCTCGCCGAGTTCGCCGAGACCAACCAGGTGAGCACCGATGAGTTCATCGCGGCGATGGGGGAGCAGGGTCTCGACCGCGACGCGGTGATGGAGCAGATCGACAAGCAGCTGCGCGTCGAGAAGCTCATCACGTCCGAGTTCGGCGAGTTCGAGGTGACCGACGCCGAGGTCGAGGCCGCCTACGAGCAGATCGCTCAGCAGCAGGCGATGGCCGGCGGCGGTGCCGGTGCGGCCGGTGGTGGCGGGGTGCCGCCGCTGGAGCAGGTCCGCGGAGAGGTCTCCGAGCAGGTGCGGGTCCAGAAGGAGGCCGGCGCGATGGAGGAGCTGTCGCAGAAGTTGCGCGCCGACGCGGACGTCACCGTCCACCTCTGATCGCCGGCTGCCTATACGGTCACGTCGTTGTGCGGGAGCTGCTGCGAGATCCACGGGAACACCACCTCCATGAGCAGCAGGAAGACCGCCACCAGCAGGGCCAGCGCGATCAGCGCCTTCACCGGTCGCGGGCCGGGCAGGGATCGCCACAGGTAGGCGTACATCGGTCAGTCCTCCAACGCGGCGGGGCGGCCGTCGGCCTTGGCGGTGGTCTCGGTCAGCACGGCGTGCACGATCAGCCTCTGGGCGTTCGAGTACATCGGGTGGCAGGTGGTCAGGGTGAGCAGCCGCTCGAGGGCGGCCGCGTCGGCGCCCCCTGTAGCACCGGTCTCCGCCGCGCCGGCCGGGCCCGCCGCACCC
>NZ_JAALDU010000454.1 GCF_014145015.1 Dietzia sp. E1
CTTGCCGCCGCCGCGGGCGCCGAGCGCCGGGGAGATCGCCTTGACGAGGTCGCCGGCCCGGAGACCGCGCTCCTGGGCGGCCGGGGTGACGGCGATGACGAACGGCACCTTGTCCTGGCCGGGTGCGGTGAGGAGGACGACGCCCGCGTCGGAGCCGAGGCGGCCCTTGAGGTCGGACGCGAGGGTGCGCAGGTCGCCGGCGGCACCGCCGGGGGCGCTGTGGGCGAGGAACCGGACACCGTCGAGGTCCTCGGCCGAGGCGAGCAGGTCGCCGGCCTGGGAGGCCAGCTGGGCCGCGCGCAGCGACTCGAGGGCCTTCTCGGTCTCGCGCAGCTTGGCGGTCAGCGCGGCGATGCGGTCGGGCAGCTCGTCGGCAGGCGCCTTGAGCGAGGTCGCGAGGCCGGACACGAGAGCGCGCTCGCGGGCCTGGTGGCGGTAGGCGTCCATGCCGACGTAGGCCTCGACACGCCGGATGCCGGACCCGACGGACGCCTCGCCGAGCAGGCTGACGGGACCGATCTGTGCGGAGCTGCTGACGTGGGTGCCGCCGCACAGTTCCATGGAGAACGGGCCGCCGATCTCCACCACCCGGACCGTGGACCCGTAGTTCTCGCCGAACAGGGCCATGGCGCCCATGCGCTTGGCCTCGTCGAGGGTGGTCTCGATGGTGTTGACGCCGTAGTCGGCGTCGACGGCGGAGTTGGTGACCTCCTCGATCTGGGCGAGGACGTCGGCGGGGATCGAGCCGGACCAGTTGAAGTCGAACCGCATGTAGCCGGGCTTGTTGAGCGAACCGGCCTGGACGGCCTCGGGCCCGAGGATCTGGCGCAGCGCCGCGTGGACGAGGTGGGTGGCCGAGTGGCCCTGGGTGGCGCCCTTGCGCCACTCGGGGTCGACGGCGGCGGTGACGAGCTGCCCGGCCTCGACCTCGCCCCCGGTGAGGACGCCCTTGTGGATCCAGAGCTTCTTGCCGATCTTCTGCACGTCGTCGACGCGCATCTGGAAGCCGGCGGTGGAGATCATGCCGCGGTCGCCCAGCTGGCCGCCGGACTCAGCGTAGAACGGGGTGCGGTCGAGCACGAACTCCACCTCGTCGCCCTCGCGGGCCACCGCGACGGCCCGGCCGCCGGAGACGATGCCCAGCAGGCGCGACTCGTCGGTGAGGTCGGTGAAGCCGGTGAAGACGGTCTCGCCGGCGTCGAGGAAGTCGCGGTAGACGGACAGGTCGGCGTGGGCGTGCTTCTTGGCCTGCGAGTCGGCCTTGGCGCGGGCGCGCTGCTCGGACATGAGCGAGCGGAAGCCCTCCTCGTCGACCTGCAGCCCGGCCTCGGAGGCCATCTCGAGGGTGAGATCGATCGGGAACCCGTGGGTGTCGTGGAGGGCGAACGCCTGCTGGCCGGAGAGCACCGCGGCGCCGGACCGGCGGGCGGACTCGGCGGCGCGCTCGAAGAGCTGGGTGCCGGACTCGAGGGTCTTGAGGAAGGCGGCCTCCTCGGCCACGGCGATCCGCTCGATGCGCTCGTAGCCGGCGACGGTCTCGGGGAACGAGGGACCGATCGCGTCCCGGACGGTGGCCATGAACTCGGCCATGGTCTCCCCCGACGCGCCGAGGAGGCGCACGGAGCGGACGATGCGCCGCAGGAGGCGACGGAGGATGTAGCCGCGGCCCTCGTTGCCGGGGGTCACGCCGTCGGAGATGAGCATGTAGGCGGTGCGGGCGTGGTCGGCGATCACGCGGAACCGCACGTCCGAGGCGCTGTCGGCGCCGTACTTCGCGCCGGACAGGCGCTCCGCGGTGTCGATGACCGGGCGCAGCAGGTCGGTCTCGTAGACGTTCTCGACGCCCTGGAGGAGGAAGGCGACGCGCTCGACGCCCATGCCGGTGTCGATGTTCTGCTTGGGCAGCGGGCCGAGGATCTCGAAGGCGTCCTTGCCGGAGCCCTCGCCGCGCTCGTTCTGCATGAACACGAGGTTCCAGATCTCGATGTAGCGGTCCTCGTCGGCCTCCGGCCCGCCGTCGACTCCGTAGGCCGGTCCGCGGTCGTAGAAGATCTCCGAGCACGGTCCACAGGGTCCGGGCACGCCCATGGACCAGTAGTTGTCGGTCATGCCGCGCCGCTGGATGCGCTCTTCGGGCACGCCGATCACGTCGCGCCAGATGCCGTACGCCTCGTCGTCGTCGAGGTAGACGGTGACCCACAGCAGCGCGGGGTCGATGCCGAAGCCCCCGTCGTCGAGCGAGGACGTCAGCAGCGACCACGCGTGGCGGATGGCCCCTTCCTTGAAGTAGTCGCCGAAGGAGAAGTTCCCGGCCATCTGGAAGAAGGTGTTGTGACGGGTGGTGATGCCCACCTCCTCGATGTCGAGGGTGCGCACGCACTTCTGGATGGACGTCGCGGTGGCGTACGGCGGCGTCTCCTGGCCGAGGAAGTAGGGCTTGAACGGGACCATGCCGGCGTTGACGAACAGCAGGTTGGGATCGTCCAGGACCAGTGACGCGCTGGGGACCTCGGTGTGTCCGGCGCGGACGAAGTGGTCGAGGAAGCGGCGCCGGATCTCATGGGTCTGCACAGGGGGCCTCACTGGTCGTCTACGGGTGGTGTCGGGCGAGAGTCAAGACTACCGCCGCGCGGGTCGGCGCCCGGGAACGAGGTGGGGCGGGCCGGGATGCGCTGCGGGCGGGGCGAGGGGCCGTCCCGCGCGGGGACGTGGCAGCCG
>NZ_JAALDU010000455.1 GCF_014145015.1 Dietzia sp. E1
GGCTCGGCCCCGGCGGTGGTCGGGGCGGGGTCGCGGCGGGCCGACTTGGCGGTGACCACGGCCGCGCAGGCGACGAGCGTGCCGGCGAGGATCGCCACCAGGTAGCCCCACACCGGGCTGATCGCGAACACCACGAACAGTCCGCCGTGCGGTGCGTACGACTCCACCGAGAACGCCATGATGAGTGCTCCGGTGACGGCGCCGCCGGCCATCATGGACGGGATCACGCGCAGCGGGTCGGCGGCTGCGAACGGGATCGCGCCCTCGGTGATGAAGCTGGCGCCCAGTAGGAACGCGGCGCGGCCGTTCTCCTGCTCGGCCGGGCTGAACAGCCGCTTGCGCACGACGGTGGCCAGGCCCATCGCCAGCGGCGGCACCATGCCGGCGGCCATCACGGCGGCCATGATCCGCAGGGTCGCCGGGTTGCCGGCGACGAGGCCCGCGGTGGCGAACGTGTACGCGGCCTTGTTAACCGGCCCGCCGAGGTCGAAGCACATCATGAGGCCCAGGATCACGCCGAGCAGGATCACGGACGAGCCGGTCATGCCGCCGAGCCACGACTCCATGGCCGAGGTCAGCGAGGCGAGCGGCCGCCCGAGCAGCAGGAACATGAGCAGACCGATGGCCAGCGAGCCGATGAGCGGGATGAGCACGACGGGCATGAGGCCCGACAGCCAGCGCGGGGTCCTCCACGTGGTCATCCAGCGCACGAGGTAGCCGGCGAGGATGCCGGTGACCAGCGCGCCGATGAAGCCGGCACCGAGGGTCGCGGACAGGGCGCCGCCGACGAAGCCGGGCGCGATGCCGGGGCGGTCCGCCAGGCCGTAGGCGATGTAGCCGGACAGGACGGCGATCATGAAGCCCATCGCGGCCTGCCCGATCGCGAACAGCACGGCACCGATGTAGAGGCGCAGCCCGGAGTGGGTGAGGACCTCGGCGCCCGCGGTGCCGGCGGAGACGATCTCGCCGTCGAGGTACCAGACCTCGCGGGGCAGGTCGGTGAGCGTGAACGAGGTGGACAGCTCCTGCCACACGAA
>NZ_JAALDU010000456.1 GCF_014145015.1 Dietzia sp. E1
ACCTCGCCAAAGCCGCTTGACATCCATAGGAGCATCCGAGGCCCCGGCCGGCGCGCCCTTCCCGACACAGCAGCGCGCCCCGGGGCCCACCGGTGCGGGATGTCCCCGCGCCGGTGACCCCGGAGCGCGCCCGGGAGCCGGTGGTCAGTTCCCGCGGAGGGCCTTCATCCGCTTGTGGGAGCCGGCCACGATCCGGCCACGGTCGACGCCGGACGAGAACTCGACGCCCTTGCGGTTGTTCTCGCCGCCACAGACGTGGATCGGCCCGTTGCCGATGGACGCCAGGACCTCCTCGGCGACCTCCTCGGGCTCGCTGACGGTGAAGCCGGGCAGGTCCATGTCCAGGCCGGCGCGCACCATCGCGGGGGTGCGGACGACGCCGAGGATGACCTCGACGACGTCGACGCCGTACTCGCGCATCTCCAGCCACAGGCCCTCGACGAAGACACGGCTGAACGCCTTCGCCGCGGAGTAGACGCTCATGTCGGCGTGGCCGAGGTAGCCGGCCATCGAGCCCATCACGACGATCCCGCCGCGGCCGCGGGCCTTGAGGCCGGGGCCGAACTGGCGGATGATCTGCATCGGCGAGGTGATGTTGAGGTCGATGACCTTCTGCACCTGCGCCATGTCCGACTCGACGAACTCGGAGCCGTAGGTGTTGGCGCCGGCGTTGAGCACGATCAGGCCGAGGTCGAGGCCCTCGCAGGCCGCGGCGATGCCCTCGGTGGCACCGGGCTCGGTGAGGTCGACGGACAGGGTCCGGCACTCGACTCCCTTGGCGCGCACGGCCTCGGCGGTCTCCTCGAGGGGCCCGGTCTTGCGGGCGACGAGAACCGTGGACACCCCCTGATCGGCGAGGCGGAAGGCGATCTCGGCGCCCACGCCCTCACTTCCGCCCACGACGAGGGCCCAGGGGCCATAGGTAGCAGGATCGAACGGCTTCGGATTGACAGGTGTCGACATACCCTAAGAGTATGACTAAACAGAGCGATAATCCCGGATTCGGCGGCGTGCCCCTGCCGAAGCTGGGTCCGAACGAGGATTTCTCCCTCGAGGCGGCGCGGAAGCGACTGGGCGAGACGTTCGAGCCGATCCCCACCCCGGAGTTGCCGCCGGCGGATCCCGACCTCGATCGTGCGGTGGCCGAGCTGCGTCGGCTCCGTGAGGCGACAGCGGCGTTGGCGCACTCGGAGGTCGAGCTCGGGGACATCGCCGACCGCCTGGCCGAGGTGGCTGACCTGCTCGAACCGCGGGTCCCGTCGCCGGCGAAGCGGCTGGAGACCATGTGGACGGGTGCGGGCACCCGTCGGTCGAACCCGGTCGCCGGGCCGGAGAACCCGCTCGCCCCGCCGGTGCAGTTCTACGGCTGCGATGACGGCTCGGTGCGGGCGGAGGTGACGCTGGGCCCCGTCTACCAGGGCCCTCCCGGGTGTGTCCACGGGGGTATCAGCGCCCTGATCATCGACCACATGATGGGGTTCGCCAACCACTGGGGCGGCCGCCTCGGGATGACCGCGCACTACGAGATCGACTACCGGTCGCCCACCCCGCTGCTCGAGCCGCTGTCGTTCCGCGCGTGGGTCCAGGAGCGCGAGGGCCGCAAGACGTGGACCCACGCGACCATCCACGCGGGCGAGCGCTTGTGCGTGGAGGCGCGTGGCCTGTTCCTCGAGGCGAGTGTGCCGGTCCCGGGTCAGCCGGGCACCGAGTCGATGCTCGGCGACGGGGCATAGGGCACCGGGCCCTCAGCCCGGGAGGTCGACCTGGACGACCTTCTGCAGGTACGGCGCGATGACCTCGGTCAGACCGGAGGCCAGCTGGTCGGGGTCCTCGGGCGGGAGCGAGATGAAGCTGATGCCGATGCGGGCGATGATTGAGGCCGCCAACCGGGCCTGCGACTCCTCGATCCGCATCCAGCTCTCGGCGAGGGCGGGGGTGAGCACCTCGGTGGCCCGCTCGATGAGCGGGCCGGCCTCGGTGGTGATGAGCCGCAGCAGCTCCGGCTTGATGTCCCCGGTGAGCAGGGCCCGGATGAGCGGGTCGCGCTGGCTGGAGAGCAGGAAGCCGTTGATGCCCTCACGCAGCGCGGTCTCGATCTGCCCGGGATACCGGATGATGGAGTCGCGGATCTCACCGGCGAACGTCTCGGACAGTTGCAGCGCGTACGCCTGCGCCAGACCCTCCCGGTTGCCGAACGTGCTGTAGAGGGTCTGCCGGCTCAGTCCGGCGGCTTTGGCGACGTCGGACATGGTGACCGCGGACCAGTCGCGCGAGCCGAGGAGCTCGTGCATGGCCTCGAACACGGTGCTGCGGAGCGGCCGACGCTCCCCGCGCGCGTCCGCGGGGGAGCGTCGGTCACTGGTCTGGCGGTGACGGGGCATGGTGTCCATTGTTGCGGATACCCGGTTCCGGGCGGGGGAGGGCCGGGTTCCCACCCCGTACGCGGGGGTCACTTCACCGGCAGGAAGTCGACCTTGTCGCGCACGCCGCAGTCCGAGCACTGCCAGGAGTCGGGGATGGCCGACCACGGGGTGCCGGGCGGGAAGCCCTCGCGCGGGAGGCCGGCGGCCTCGGAGTAGTGGTTCCCGCAGTTGGGGCACACGTACTCACCGGTGGGCGAGGTCTGGTCGGTCGCGATGTCGGTGTCGGCGATGATCTTCTCCGCCACCGCGGTCGAGCCAGCCCCGTAGCGGGCGAGGATCTTCTCCCGCTTGGAGGGCTGGATGTTCGCGCGGGTGATGTCGCCGTCGTAGTGGTCGAGGACGCGCTTGTCCATGACCTTCCGCCACAGCGGCGGGATGTAGGCGATGACCATCATGGTCGCGTACCCGGACGGCAGCTGCGGGGCCTGCTCGAAGCTGCGCAGCATCTGGTAGCGGCGCATCGGGTTGGCGTGGTGGTCCGAGTGGCGCTGCAGGTGGTACAGGAAGATGTTGGTCACCAGGTGGTCGGAGTTCCACGAGTGCTCGGGGCGGCAGCGCTGGTACCGACCGGCCGAGGTCTTCTGGCGGAGCAGTCCGTAGTGCTCGAGGTAGTTGACGACCTCGAGCAGGGAGAACCCGAAGATCGCCTGCACGATCAGCCAGGGGGCGACCTCCCACCCGAAGATCGCGATGAGCGCGCCGAACAGCACGACGGTCATGAGCCAGGCGTTGAGGTTGTCGTTGCGGAGGGTCCACGGGCTCTTGCCCAGGCGACCGAGACGCTCGGACTCGAGCGACCACGCCGAGCGGAGCGAGCCCACGACGCTGCGGGGCAGGAACGCCCAGAAGGACTCTCCGAAGCGGGAGCTGGCGGGGTCCTCCGGAGTGGCGACGCGCGCGTGGTGGCCGCGGTTGTGCTCGATGAAGAAGTGGCCGTAACCGGTGGTGGCGAGCGCGACCTTGGACAGCCACTTCTCGCTGCCGGCGATCTTGTGGCCGAGCTCGTGAGCGGTGTTGATGCCGATGCCGCCGGTGATGGCCACGGTCCAGGCGACGCCGATGGAGGCGGCGACGCCCAGGCCGCCGTCGTAGCCGAGCCAGGACAGGTCGTCGGCGGTCCACAGGTAGCAGGCCGCGATGAGCGAGCCGTACTGGAACGGGATGTACAGGTAGGTGCACCACCGGTAGAACGGATCGGCCTCGAGCTTGTCCATGACCTCGTCCGGCGGGTTCTCCCCGTCGGCGCCGATGGCGAGGTCGCCGAGCGGGATGGCGACGTAGACGAGGAACGGCAGGAGGTACCACGCGGCGGTGGCGGGGATCTCCCAGCCGAGGGCGTTGAAGCCGGCGACGAACGGCATGGACAGGAACAGGCCCATCGCGGGGATCACGCCGAGGAGCCACAGGTAGCGCTTGGCGTCGGTCCACGCGTACGGCTCGACGTCCGCGTGAGCGTGCCCGTGATGGTCATGGTGCGCGTGAGGCGCCTCGTGCTGATCGGCCCCGTCCGTGGGGCGGATGTACTCGGTGCTGGACATCGCGACGACCTCCGAATCAACGTTTTGTGGCATATGCCACTGTGTTACACCCGACATTAGACAAAAACCCGCGCCGTGTCTAGACATACGGTCGGTCTTTGTCCAGAAGGCCTCGATGATGACGACGACGAGGACCCGCGATCTCCGACCCAGGCCGGAATAGGTCGGGCACCGGCCGGGTTGTACGGAGGTGTCGTCGGTACACCCCTCGACCGGCGTGAGAGGAGTGGCCCGGCTTGTCCATGCACATGGCCGCCATGCGGACGCTGTACCGGGCCGAGAACAACGGCATCTCGCTCGACCGGAGTGTCTTCACCCGCGAGAACTTCCGCCGGATCGGGCAGTTCGCGCGCCCACACACCCGGCGGATCGTCGTCTTCCTCATCCTCTCCGTCTTCGGGGCGTCGCTGGCGGTCCTGACCCCCGTGCTCGCGGGCCGGGTCGTCACCGCGATCGTCGAGGCCTCGTCGGTTCACGTGGTCGTCGGGCTCGCGGTCCTCATCGCCGCGATCGGCGTCGTCGAGGCGGTGGCGGCCGTGTTCACTCGGCTGTGGTCGGCCCGGATCGGCGAGGGCCTGATCCTCGATCTGCGCCGCGCCGTGTTCGACCACGTGCAGACGATGCCGGTCGCGTTCTTCATGCGGACCCGCACCGGCGCCCTGGTCAGTCGCCTCAACAACGACGTCATGGGTGCCCAACGGGCCTTCTCCGACACCCTCTCCGGGGTCGTGTCCAACCTGGTGCAGCTGGTCCTCACCCTGGCGGTGATGGCCGGCATCAACTGGCAGCTCACCGTGCTGTCGGTCCTCCTGCTGCCGATCTTCCTGTTCCCCGCCCGGTACGTCGGTAAGCGTCTGGCCCGGCTCCGTCGCGAGGCCTCGGACCTCAACGCGTCGATGAACGACCAGATGACCGAGCGCTTCAACGCCGGTGGCGCGACCCTGGTCAAGCTCTTCGGCCGGCCCTCCGCGGAGTCGGCGGAGTTCGCGGCACGCGCCGGGCGGGTCCGCGGCATCGGGGTGCGCACCGCCTTGTTGATGAGCGTGTTCATGAACTCGCTCACGCTCGTGTCCACTCTCGCCCTGGCGCTGGTCTACGGGCTGGGCGGGTGGTTCGCCCTCAACGGCGGGCTGGACGCCGGGTCGGTGGTCGCGCTGGCGCTGCTGCTCACCCGTCTCTACGGCCCGTTGACGGCGCTGGCCAACGCGCCGATGGACATCGTCACGGCCATCGTCAGCTTCGAGCGGGTCTTCGAGGTCCTCGACCTGGAGCCCCTGATCTCCGATGCCCCCGACGCCGTCGACATCCCCGAGGGCCCGGCGACCATCGAGTTCGACGACGTCCACTTCTCCTACCCCTCGGCGGACAAGATCTCGCTGGCCTCGCTGGAGGAGGTCGCGGTCCTCGACACCCGCGGCGGGCAGGAGGTGCTGCACGGGATCTCGTTCCGCGCCGCGCCGGGCGAGATGGTGGCGCTCGTCGGGTCGTCGGGCGCCGGGAAGTCGACCATCGCGTCGCTCCTGCCCCGCCTGTACGACGTCGACTCGGGCGCGGTGCGGGTCGCGGGCCTGGACGTGCGTGACGTCACGTCGTCGTCGCTCCGTCGGACGGTCGGCATGGTCACCCAGGACGGCCACCTCTTCCACGACACGATCCGCGCGAACCTCACCTTCGCGCGCCCGGAGGTCACCGACGATCTCGTGTGGGACGCGCTGCGCCGGTCCCGGCTCGAGGGCCTGGTCGCGTCGCTTCCCGACGGCCTCGACACGGTCATCGGTGACCGCGGGTACCGGTTGTCGGGTGGAGAGCGTCAGCGCCTGACCATCGCGCGTCTGCTCATCGCGGAGCCGTCGGTCGTGGTGCTGGACGAGGCGACGAGCGCGCTGGACTCGACCAACGAGTCCGCGGTGCAGGAGGCGCTGACGGAGGCGATGTCCGACCGGACGTCGCTGGTGATCGCGCACCGCCTGTCGACCGTCCGGGCCGCGGACCGCATCCTCGTCCTGGAGTCGGGGCGCGTGGTGGAGTCGGGGACGCACGCCGAGCTCCTCGCGGGCGGCGGGCGGTACGCGGAGCTGTACGAGACGCAGTTCGCCGACCAGGAGTGACCCGCGGCCGGCCCCCGGCGTCATCCGCGCCGCCCGGCCGCCCCGGCCGCCCCGGCCGGTCAGCTCTCCAGGTGCAGGCCGAGCTCGCGGGCGGCCAGCGCGGCGTACTTGGAGGTCTGCTCGAAGGCGCCCTCGAGGGGGTTGGCGTCGGTGACGTCGGCGATCTCCGCCCAGCGCTCGGCCACCACCTCGGGGGTCCGCGCACCCTCGGGCAGGTAGACGCCACGGCTCTCGACCATCTGCGACACCGCGAACACGCCGGCGCCGGCACCGAGGATCGTCTTGGTGGGGGCGTCCTCGCTGACCATGAACAGGGCGCCCGGCGCGATGGTCTCGGGGCCCATGATGTCCAGCACCCGCTGCGGCAGCAGGTCCTCGGTCATGCGGGTCGCGGCCGTCGGAGCGATGGAGTTGACCTTGATGTTCTTCTTCTCGCCCTCGATGGCCAGGACGTTCATCAGGCCGACCAGCCCCGACTTGGCCGCAGCGTAGTTGGCCTGGCCGAAGTTGCCGTAGATGCCCGAGGAGGACGTGGTCATGAGGATGCGGCCGTAACCCGCCTCGACCATGTGCGGCCACACGGCCTTGGTGCAGTTCACCGAACCCATGAGGTGGACCTCGAGCACCTTGCGGAAGTCGGCGATGTCCATCTTGGCGAAGGACTTGTCGCGCAGGATGCCGGCGTTGTTGATGAGGACGTCGATGCGGCCCCACTTCTCCATGACGGTGGACACCATGGCCTCGACCGCCGCCTCGTCGGTGATGTCGCTGCCGTCCACGATCGCCTCGCCGCCGGCCGCGGTGATCTCCTCGACGACCTGCTGCGCGAGCGATGGCGACCCGCCCTCACCGCGGACGTCGCCACCGAGGTCGTTGACGACGACCTTGGCGCCACGCTCGGCCAACGCGAGGGCGTACGCGCGGCCCAGGCCGCCGGCCGCACCGGTGACGATCGCGACGCGGTCGGTGAACTCGATGGTCTTGGTCAATTGGGGGCTCCTTTATCGAGGGTGGGGAACGTGTCTGGTGGTCGGGTGGGGACGCGGGCTCGTGCGGCGCGTCAGCCCAGCTCGCCGCGCACGAACGACTCGTACGCGGGCAGGTCGAGGAAGCCGTGACCGGACAGGCCGATCACGATCGACGGCCCGGTCCCGGCCTCGCCGGTGTGCTCGCGGGCCTTCGCCATGGCACCGGCCAGTGCGTGGGTCGACTCGGGGGCGGGCACGATGCCCTCCGCCTTGGCGAACTCGACGCCGGCCGCGAACGCGACGTTCTGCTCCACGGCCATCGAGTCGAGCAGGCCGAGGTGCTTGACGTGGCTGACCAGCGGCGCCATGCCGTGGTAGCGCAGGCCGCCGGAGTGGATGGGATCCGGGACGAAGTCCTGGCCGAGGGTGTACATCTTCATCAGCGGGGTCAGACCCGCGACGTCACCGTGGTCGTAGCGGAACTCACCCTCCGTCAGCGACGGGCAGGCCGTGGGTTCGACCGCGACGATCCGGGTCCCGGCGCCGGCGAGGTTCTCCCGGATGAACGGGAATGCCAGCCCGGCGAGGTTGGAGCCGCCGCCGGCGCAGCCGTACACGTAGTCCGGAGCGCCCTCACCGAACATCGCCAGCTGCTTGATGGCCTCTTCGCCGATCACGGTCTGGTGCAGGCACACGTGGTTGAGCACCGAGCCCAACGAGTAGCGGGCCTCGGGATCCGCGGCGGCCACCTCGACGGCCTCGGACACGGCCATACCGAGAGAGCCGGGGGTGTCGGGGTCCTTGGCGAGGAACGCGCGACCGGCCTCGGTGAGGTCGGACGGGCTCGGGTGCACGGACGCCCCGAAGGTCTCCATGAGCATGCGCCGGTACGGCTTGGAGTGGAAGGAGGCCTTGACCTGCCACACCTCGACCTCGATGCCGAAGGCCTGCCCGGCGAACGCCAGCGACGCACCCCACTGGCCGGCGCCGGTCTCGGTGGTCAGCTTGGTGATGCCCTCGGCGGCGTTGTAGTACGCCTGCGCGACCGCGGTGTTCGGCTTGTGTGAACCGACGGGGCTGGTGCCCTCGTACTTGTAGTAGATGCGGGCCGAGGTGCCCAGCGCCTTCTCGAGGCGCCGTGCACGGATGAGCGGCGACGGTCGCCACAGCCGGTAGATCTCCCGGACCGCCTCGGGGATCTCGACGTACCGCTCACCGGTCACCTCCTGCTCGATGAGCGCCATCGGGAACAGGGGCGCCAGGTCCTCGGGACCGAGCGGCTCCCTGGTTCCGGGGTGCAGGTGGGGCGCCATCGCCTCGGGCAGGTCGGCCTGGATGTTGTACCAGTGCGTCGGCATCTCGCTCTCGGGGAGGAGAGCCTTGACCAGCGGGACGGAGGGGGCGTCAGACGTCATGTGTGTCCTCGGAAGGGATCGAAGGGTGAGCCTGGTCTCATCCTAGGAGGTCGCGTCGCATGGGCAGATGGGGGATCCGACCGTCGAGGTAGTCGGGCCCGCACCGGACGAATCCGAACTGCTCGTACCACTGCTCGAGGTGGGCCTGGGCCCCGATCTCCACCGGCCGGTCACCGCACAGCTCCAACGCCCGGCGGATCAGCCCGGCCGCGATCCCCCGTCCTCGCCAGGACGGTGCCGTACACACGCGCCCGATGTGCATGAGGCCGTCGGCGGAGTCGTCCCCGAAGACGCGCAGCGTCGCCACCAGCTCA
>NZ_JAALDU010000457.1 GCF_014145015.1 Dietzia sp. E1
CGAGGTCAGGGCCACCCGCTCGTGGTTGAGCTGGTTGGTCATGAGCGGCCAGCCGCCGTGCTCGGGGCCCACGAGGTTGCTCGCGGGAACGACCACGTCCTGGTAGTAGGTGGCGCTGGTGTCCGGGCCGGCCATCGTGTGCACCGGGGTCCACGAGAAGCCGTCGGCGTCGGTGGGCACGACGATCATCGAGATGCCCTTGTGGCGCTTGGCGTCCGGATCGGTGCGGGCGGCCAGCCAGATCCAGTCGGCGTAGGCGACCAGCGAGGTCCACATCTTCTGGCCGTTGATCCGGTAGACGTCCTGTCCGGCGAACTCGCCGGTGCCGGCCTCGCGGACCGCGCGCGTGCGCAGCGAGGCCAGATCGGTTCCGGAATCGGGTTCGGAGTAGCCGATCCCGAAGTGGAGTTCGCCGCGGCTGATCCGGGGCAGGAAGTAGTTCTTCTGCTCGTCGGAGCCGAACGCCATGATGGTCGGCGCCACCGAGTTGATGGTGAGGAACGGGACCGGGACGCCGGCGATCGCGGCCTCGTCGGTGAAGATGAGCTGGTCGATCATCGGCCGGTTCTTCCCGCCGAATTCCTCCGGCCAGCCGAGCGTGAGCCAGCCGTCGCGCCCCATCTCCGCCACGATCTCCCGGTACGCGTCGCCGTGTCCGTACTCGCCGGTGGTGGAGGTGAACGCCTCGCGCCGCTCAGGGGTCATGAGCGCGGCGAAGTACTCGCGCAGCTCTCCGCGCAGACGCTCCTGGTCGGGGGTGTAGGTGATGTCCATGGGCCCTGCATTCGTCAACGGAAGTGGAACGTGTTCCAATTATGCCGACCACGCTAACACCGCCGAACGCGTTCGTGGAGTTCTCGTCGGCCGGCCGCCCGGTCTGGAATCGGTGCGGTGCAAGAACACGTTCTAGTGCTCTGGGCCACATAGTATCGGACCAGACCGGCGGTACCGAGCCTGCCGGACCGGCTGAGGAGGACTGATATGAGGATCGAGGTCGATCCCGACCGCTGCGAGGGGCAGGCCGTGTGTGTCGGCCTCGCGCCCAAGGTGTTCGAGCTGGGTGACGACGACGAGGTCGTCCGCGTGGTCGTGGACGAGGTGCCGGCCGAGCTCGAGAAGCGGGCCCGCAAGGCAGTGGAGAAGTGCCCGATGGCGGCACTCGAGATCAAGGAGTGACATCACTATGACGCAGCAGTCCCTGGACGCCGACCTGTCTCTGGACGGGCGGGTCGCCGTCGTGACCGGGTCGGGCTCCGGTCTCGGTGCCGCGGAGGCGGTCGAGCTGGCCCGGTCCGGCGCGGCGGCGGTCGTCATCAACGACATCCGGTCCTCCGAGGCCACGGACTCGGTGATCGCGGACATCGAGGCCGCCGGCGCCAGGGCGGAGCTCGTCGTGGGCGACGTCTCCGAGCGGGAGACCGCGGACGCCATGGTGGCGGCCGCACTCGAGCTGGGTGGACTGCACGTCGTGGTGAACAACGCGGGCATCACCCGCGACAAGATGCTGTTCAACATGTCGGACGAGGACTTCGACGCGGTGGTCAAGGTGCACCTGCGCGGGCATTTCCTGCTGACCCGTAACGCGGCCGCCCACTGGCGGGCCGAGAGCAAGAAGGCGGGGGGGCCCGTCTTCGGGCGTCTGATCAACACCTCGTCCGAGGCGGGGCTCTTCGGCCCTCCCGGGCAGGCGAACTACGGTGCGGCCAAGGCGGGCATCACGGCCCTGACCCTGTCCGCGGCCCGGGTGCTCGAGCGCATCGGGTGCACCGCCAACGCGATCGCACCGCGCGGCCGCACCGGCATGACCGAGGGTGTCTTCGAGGCGTGGGACGAGTCCCGGGGGCCGGACCCGCTCTCCCCGGATCGTGTCGCCGACCTCGTGTCGTACCTGGCGTCGCCGGCGGCGGCACAGGTCAACGGTCAGCTGTTCGTGGTATACGGCGGCATGGTGGCCCTCGTCGAGGCGCCCGTGGTCGAGAAGCGGTTCGACGCCGCCGGCGGTGTGTGGGATCGCCGCGAGTTCGCCGATGCGGTCTCCGGGCACTGGTCAGGCCGCCCCGAGGGCAAGTCCTTCTCCGCCGCGGAGATCATGAAGCTCTGATCCGGGCCCCGGCCCGTGGGATGTCCCCGGTGTGATCGTGAACCGATCACACCGGGGACAACTTGTATCTCCACCTGCCGTGCTAGGAGACTGCTGAACAATCAGGGTGTCCGCCCCGC